>NZ_JAOCFV010000012.1:0-111464 GCF_029842145.1 Stenotrophomonas sp. GD03794 | reverse complement strand
GGGCAGAGCCCGGCGCATCCGTCAGTTGTCCAGCTCCAGCACCATCCGCACCAGGCCTTCGGCACCGGTCGGGTGCGGCACCGGCTTGAAGCCCAGCGAGGCGGCCAGCTGCTTCATCGGCTCGTTCTCGGCGGCAACGTCGCCGTACAGACGGTCCAGGTACTTGCCGCGGCCCCACTTCACCAGCTTGCGCATCAGCTGCCGGCCCAGGCCCTGGCCAATGAGGAAGCGGCTGATCAGGATCGCGTACTCGGCTTCACGGGTACCGGGGATGATCGAGGCCCGGGCGACCGCGCCGACCACCGCCTCACCGGCGGGCAGGGATTCGGCAGCGACCAGGGTGATCTCGGTCTTGGGATTCGGGTGGGTCAGGCGCTGGGTGGTTTCCGGCGACAGCTCGGTCACCGCCTGCAGGAAACGATCACGGATTTCTTCCGGCCCGAACAGGCTGAACGCCGCTTGCAGCGGTGCGCCATCTTCCGGGCGGATGGGGCGGATCAGCAGCTCGTGGCCGCTGGGAGCCTTGAAGATCTCATGCCAGGGCGGCATGCGGTTGCGAGTGGCCATACCGGGTGATTCCTTGGTGGTCCATCGATTGTGGCATCACCGGGGCTGCATTCCGTGAACGAAAGGCTCACGGCGGTACAGCCTCGTGAAGGCCGTTATTCGGGTGCTTTGAGCCAATCCAGGCGGGTGCTGGCCCCGGGTTCACCCAGGTGCTGGCGCAGCGCCGGCAGGGCCGGGCCGACCACCCGGTCGAACTGCCAGGGCGGGTTGAGCAGCAGCATGCCGCTGCCGTTGAGGCGCAGCGGTGAGTCGTCCGGGCGCACCAGGAACTCGATCGTCATCGCCGATTTCACCGGCAGGGCGGTGGCCTTGCGCAGGAAATGCAGGATGGTGCGGCGCTGCTTGATCGGGAACCAGACGGCACACGTGGCCTGCGGCCAGCGCGCCAGGGTCTCGCCCAGCGCGGCCAGGACCGCCTGGTATTCGGCGTCCTGGGCCTCGTAGGGCGGGTCGATCAGCACCAGGCCACGGCCGATCTTGCTGCCGTTGAACTTCGGCGGCAGCAGCGAACGCAGCAGCGCATAGCCATCGCCCGCCCGCACGTCGACGCGGCTGTCATGGGCGAACAGGGCCTTCAGCGTGGCCGTTTCGGCTTCCTGCAGCTCACAGACCGCCATGCGGTCCTGCGCACGCATCGCCTGCGCGCTCAACAGCGGCGAGCCGGGGTAGTTGGTCAGCGCGCCGACCGGATTGTCGGCCTGCACCGCCTTCAGGTAGCGCTCGACCACCTCGGGCAGCTTGGGCAGGGCCATCAAGCGCATGATCCCGGACTCGGCCTCCAGGGTCTTGCGGCTCTCTTCGCTGGCCAGCAGGTAGCGGCCGGCACCGCCGTGGGTGTCGAGCACGAAGAACGGGCTGTCCTTGCGCTTGAAGCTGTCGATCAGGGCCAGCTGCACGATGTGCTTGAGCACATCGGCGTGGTTGCCGGCATGGAAGGCGTGGCGATAGTTCATGGGCGGCAGTGTACGGGGCGGCGGCCGCAGCGGCTATGCTGCGCGCCATGACAGCTCCTGTTGCCCATGTCCTGGTGGTCGAGGACGAAGCCGCCATCGCCGAAACCGTGCTCTATGCGCTGCGCAGCGAGGGCTATGCCGCCAGTCACTGCCTGTTGGGCGGTGAGGCCCTGCAGCGGCTGCAGGCCGGCGATATCGATGTGCTGGTGCTGGACGTGGGCCTGCCCGATCTCGGCGGCTTCGAGGTCTGCCGGCGGCTGCGTGCACAGCCGGGGCCGGCGGCGCAGCTGCCGGTGATCTTCCTGACCGCGCGCAACGACGAAGTGGACCGCGTGCTCGGCCTGGAGCTGGGCGCCGACGACTACATGACCAAGCCGTTCTCGCCGCGCGAGCTGGTGGCACGGGTGCGTGCACGCCTGCGCCGTGCGGCGCCGGTCGTCGCAGCGCCCAGCGCCGATGCGGGCTGGCAGGAACATGGCGCGTTCGCCATCGACCGCGAAGGCCGGCGCATCCGCTTCCGCGGACAGGCGCTGGACCTCACCCGCTACGAGTACGCACTGTTGGAAGCATTGCTGCAGCGCCCGGGTGCCATCCTCAGCCGCGCGCAGTTGATGGACCGGGGCTGGGACAGCAGTGCCGACAGTGCCGACCGCACCGTCGACACCCATGTAAAGACGCTGCGCGCCAAGCTGCGAGCGGCTGGGGCCAGCGACGATCCTATCCGCACCCACCGTGGCCTCGGCTACGCGCTGGAGGTCTAGCCGATGCGCCTGGTGCTGAAGCTGTTCCTCGGCTTCTTCCTGATCACCGGCATCGCGGCCTTCTTCGTGATGCGCGTGTTCGTCAACGAGGTGAAGCCCGGTGTGCGCCAGGCGATGGAATCGACCCTGGTCGATGCGGCCAACGTGCTGGCCGAGATGGCCGCCGCCGACGTCAAGGACGGCACCATCCGCAGCGGCAGCTTCACCCGCAACCTGGCCAAGGCACGGCAGCGCGACCTGAAGGCGATGGTCTGGCGTTTTCCCAAGCGCTCGCTGGATTACCGGGTGACCATCACCGATGCCAAGGGCATCGTCATCTACGACTCGCTGGGCCGTGACCTGGGGCGCGACAATTCGCGCTGGAACGATGTCTACCGCACCCTGCGTGGCGAGTACGGTGCGCGTTCCAGCCCCGAAATTCCGGGCGAGGAAGGCGATACGGTGATGCATGTGGCGGCGCCGGTGTACGATCCGGCCGACGGCCGCACCCTGATCGGCGTGCTCAGCCTGGCCCAGCCGAACCGCAGCATCGATCCGTTCATCGCTGCCAGCCAACGCGCCATCATCGAGCGCGGTGCGTGGCTGATCGGGCTGTCGGCGCTGGTCGGCGTGCTGGTGACGATGTGGCTGACCACCGGCCTCGGCCAGCTCAGCCGCTATGCACGCGCGGTCAGCGCGGGCGAACCGGTGCCACCACCACGGCGTCGCCGCGACGAGATCGGCGATCTCGGCCAGGCGCTGGAAACGATGCGCCAGAAGCTCGAAGGCAAGGCCTACGTCGAGCAGTACGTGCAGTCGCTGACGCACGAGATGAAGAGCCCGCTGGCGGCGATCCGCGGTGCCGCCGAGCTGCTGCAGGAGCCGCTGCCGGAAGCCGATCGCGTGCATTTCGCGCGCAGCATCGTCGACCAGCAGGAGCGGCTGACCGAGACCATCGACAAGCTGCTGGCGCTGGCCGAAGTGGAACAGCACGGCTGGCTGCAGACCCGCGATCCGATCGCGCTGCCGGCATTGCTGGCCGATGCAGCGGCGGCCGCGCAGGTGCGCGCGCAGGCGGCCGGCGTGCAGGTCCGCATCGGCAGCGTGCCCGACCTGCGGGTGCAGGGCGACGCCTACCTGCTGCGGCAGGCACTGCACAACCTGATCGACAACGCGATTGCCTTCTCGCCAGCCGGCGCGGAGATCGCGCTGCAGGCCGAGGTGGACGGGCAGGGCGTGCGCCTGCAGGTAGCCGACCGTGGCGCCGGCATTCCCGACTACGCGCGTGAGCGGGTGTTCGAGCGCTTCTATTCGCTGGCCCGCCCCGGCAGCGGGCGGCGCAGCTCCGGCCTGGGCCTGCCGTTCGTGCAGGAGGTCGCGCGCCTGCATGATGGGCGCGCCAGCGTGGATATCCGCGAGGGCGGCGGCACCGTGGCCAGCCTGTGGCTGCCTTTGGGTGTGCCAGGCCAGCGCCCGCGCCGCTGACTTCACACTCGCTTCAAATTCGCCACAAACCCTGCTCACCGCGGCGGTCCATCCTGCAGCCCTCTCCAACGAGGATGGACCATGAAATCCCTGAAGATGCTGCTGCGGTTCGCCATTGTCGGCGGGCTGATCCTGCTGCTGCTGGTGCCGCTGACCATGATCCGCGGGGTCATCAACGAACGCAGCGCGTACCGCGACGAGGCCTTCTCGCGGGTGGCCGACAGCCGCGCCGGTGCACAGCAGCTGGTGGGCCCGGTGCGGGTGGTGCCGTGGGTGGAACGCAAGCAGGTTGAACTGGTCGACCCGCTGGGCGTCAAGAAGACCGAGGTGCAGGTCACCGAGGGGCACTGGCTGCAGATGCCAGCGTCGCTGGAGGTGGGCGGCGAGATGCTGCCGAGCCAGCGTGAGGTCGGCCTGTTCAAGGTGCCGGTATACAGCTGGAACGGCCAGATGAAGGCGACGTTCGCTGCAGACGACTATCCGGTGAAGGCCGGCCGCAGCTACGGCCAGCCGTATGTGGCGGTGGGCATTTCCGATGTGCGTGGCCTGGTCGGTACGCCGAACCTGCGCGTGGATGGCAAGCAGCTGCGCCTGCTGCCGGGGGTTGGTGCGGCCAGCGAGGTGGGCCGCGGTCTGCATGCACCGGTGGCCGGATTCGCCGAAGACCATGGCGGCACGCTGGCTGCCAGCACCGTCGAACTCGAGCTGCGCCTGGATGGCAGCCGCATGCTGTCGGTGGTGCCGGTGGGCGATGACACCAAGATCGCACTGCGTTCGAGCTGGCCGCATCCGTCATTCAGCGGTGCGTTCCTGCCCAACGAGCGTCGCGTCGACGCACAGGGCTTCGATGCGCGCTGGGCGGTGTCTTCGCTGGCCTCCGATGCACAGCGACAGCTGCGCAATGATGGTGCGGTCGAGTCGCAGGCGGTGACGGTGTCGCTGGTTGATCCGGTCGATGCCTACACCCAGGCCGACCGTGCCTCGAAATACGGCGTGCTGTTCGTGCTGCTCACCTTCGTCGGCTTCATCCTGTTCGAGCTGATCAGGTCGCTGCGCATCCACCCGCTGCAGTACCTCATGGTGGGCCTGGCGCTGGCGATCTTCTTCCTGCTGCTGATCAGCCTGTCCGAGCACATCGCGTTCTGGAAGGCCTATCTGGTCTCGGCGGTGGCCTGTATCGGCCTGCAGGCGGTGTACCTGGCCAACGTGCTGGGCCACTGGAAGCGCGGCCTCGGCTTCGCTGCGCTGCTGACCGTGTTGTATGGCGCGCTGTATGGCCTGCTGGTGTCGGAGAACAACGCGCTGCTGATGGGTTCGCTGCTGCTGTTCGTGATCCTGGCGCTGGCGATGTGGGTGACCCGCCGGGTGGACTGGTACGCGCTTGGCGCGGAACTGAAGTAAGGAGTACGCCATGAGCTGGCGCCAGGGATTGCGGCAACGGGCACGGCAGGGCATTCCGGCCCTGCTGGAAGTGGATGCGCTGCTGCAGGCACATGGCGTGCTGGCGGCCCTGCCGGGGGCACGGATCGCCCCCGGCCTGGTCCGCTTCCAGCTGGCGGCGGCGACCTGCGAGGGACTGCAGGGCAAGGGGCTGGGCTGGCTGCAGGACGCGCGGCAGGGACGCGGCGCGCTGGCTGGCCGGGTGCCGCGCTACCGGCCATGGAAGGCCGGGGCGGAGGCGCTGACCGAAATCGGCATCGGCGGCCTGCCCGATGACTGGCCCGCGCATGCGGCGGTGTACGGCTGCAGCAGCATCGACCGGCGGCACTGGTTGCTGCTGCTGCCGGAGCGGGCGCAGCTGTGGCTGGGATGGAGTGGGTAAGGTGGCCTGGCAGGCGCGAACCAACCACTCTCCTGTGGCTGCGAACCAACCACCTCTCCTGTGGGTGCGAACCTTGGTTCGCACGCTTCTGCGCTGTCCATGACCGATGGGACGGTATCGGCGCGCCCCTGCTGGCTAGACTCGATGGGTTGATGATCGAGCCGAAGGGCAGGGGTGCGATGTGTTGAAGTGGGGCATGCTGGCCGCAGCGCTGGCGATGGGTGGCAATGCAGGCGCGCAGCAGCGCGAGCCGGTGGACCTGGACATGGTCAGCCGCATCCGCCAGGAGGCCTTCCACCGTTCGCAGGTGATGGACACCTTCAGCTACCTCACCGAACGCATCGGCCCGCGACTGACCAACTCGCCGGCGATGGGCCGCGCCAATGCGTGGACCCGCGGCAAGTTCAACGAATGGAAGCTGGACAACGTCCACGACGAAGCCTTCGACGACTTCGGGCGCGGCTGGGAGTTCACCTCGGCCAGCGTGGAGATGCTGGGGGACCGTGTACAGCCGCTGCATGCACTGCCGAAGGCGTGGACGCCGGGCACCCAGGGTCCGGTTGAAGGCGAACTGGTGCAGGTCGAGATCAAGAAGCCCGAGGACATCGAGAAGTACCGCGGCAAGCTGCGCGGCAAGATCCTGCTGCTGGGCGAGGCGCGCGAGTACAAGCGCGGCACCGAGGCGGATTCGCACCGCCACGACGCCACATCGCTGGAGGGCCTGCAGGAGTTCACCCTGCCCAAGGACAAGGACGCCACCGCCGAACGTGCCAAGCGGGTCAAGGAATACCAGGAACGCCAGCAGCTGGCGACCAGGGTCAATGCGTTCTTCGTGGAAGAAGGCGCGCTGGCCTCGATCAGCATCAGCAGCTGGGACAACGGCATCATCCGCGTTGCCGGTGGCGGCTCGCGCAAGGCCGGTGAATCGGTGGGCATCCCCGAACTGGCGATGATCAGCGAACACTTCAATCCGCTGGTGCGCGCGCTGGAGGCCAAGCAGACCGTGCGCCTGCGCGTGGATGTGGCTGCGCGCTTCACCGACGAGGCCGACCAGCCGGGTTACAACACGCTGGCCGAGATCCGTGGCAGCAGCAGGCCCGATGAAGTGGTGATGATCGGCGCGCACCTGGATTCCTGGCACAGCGGTACCGGTGCGGCCGACAACGCGGCCGGCGTGGCGGTGATGATGGAAGCGATGCGCATCCTCAAGGCCACCGGCGCCAAGCCCAGGCGCACCATCCGCGTGGCGCTGTGGAGCGGCGAGGAGCAGGGCCTGATCGGCTCGCAGGCCTATGTGGCCAAGCACTTCGGCCGTTTCCCGGAACCCACCGACCCGGCGCAGAAGGCGCTGCCGGCCTCGCTGCGCGAACCAACCGGCGCGCTGCAGAAGACCCGCGACTACGGCAAGTTCCAGGTCTACTTCAACATGGACAACGGCTCTGGCCGCTTCCGTGGCATCTATGCACAGGAAAACCTGGCGGCGATGCCGATCTTCGAAGCCTGGCTGGCCCCGTTCCATGACGTCGGCGCTACCACCGTGGCCACCCGCAACACCGGCAGCACCGACCACATCAGCTTCGACCGCATCGGCCTGCCGGGCTTCCAGTTCATCCAGGACCGGCTGGACTACTTCACCAATGTCCACCACAGCCACCTGGACACCTGGGACCACGCCGAACCGGAAGACCTGAAGCAGGCCGCGGCCATCGTCGCCTCGTTCGCCTACAACGCCGCGATGCGCGAGCAGTCCTTCCCGCGCAAGGTAGAACCGTAAAAGGGGACGGAGGGGATTAAGTCGTTTCTCCCCTCCGTTTCCCGGTCGCAGCCCCAGGAGCTGGGCAATCGCGACTTAATCCCCTCCGTCCCCTTTTTCCGTCGGGGGCGGCGGGCTGGTAAAATCGGGGGATTCCCGTTCCTCGAGCCGTCCATGACCTGCCGCACCCGCTTCGCCCCCAGTCCCACCGGCTACCTGCACATCGGTGGTGCCCGCACTGCGCTGTACTGCTGGCTGGAGGCCCGCCACCGTGGCGGCGAGTTCGTGCTGCGCATCGAGGACACCGACCGTGAACGCAGCACCCAGGGCGCGATCGACGCGATCCTGGAGGCGATGGAGTGGCTGGGCCTGGACTATGACGAAGGCCCGATCTACCAGACCGACCGCGTCGCCCGTTACCTGGAAGTGGCCGAGCAGCTGGTGGCCGACGGCAAGGCGTACTACGCCTATGAGACCCGCGAAGAGCTGGACGCGATGCGCGAGGCCGCCATGGCCAGGCAGGAGAAGCCGCGCTACAACGGCGCTGCACGCGAACTGGGCCTGCCGCGCAAGGACGACCCGAACCGCGTCATCCGCTTCAAGAACCCGCTGGAAGGCACGGTGGTGTTCGACGACCTGATCAAGGGCCGCATCGAGATCGCCAACAGCGAGCTGGATGACATGGTCATCTTCCGCCCGGACGGCTACCCCACCTACAACTTCGCGGTGGTGGTGGACGACTGGGACATGGGCATCACCGAGGTCATCCGCGGCGACGACCACATCAACAACACCCCGCGCCAGATCAACCTGTACGAAGGCATCGGTGCGCCGGTGCCGAAGTTCGGCCACATGCCGATGATCCTGGACGAGCAGGGCGCCAAGCTGTCCAAGCGCACCGGCGCGGCCGACGTGATGCAGTACAAGGACGCTGGCTACCTGCCGGACGCGCTGCTGAGCTACCTGGCCCGCCTGGGCTGGTCGCACGGTGACCAGGAGCTGTTCAGCCGCCAGGAGCTGATCGACCTGTTCGACGTGAAGGACTGCAATTCCAAGGCCTCGCGCCTGGACATGGCCAAGCTGGGCTGGGTCAACCAGCACTTCCTGAAGACCGAGGATGTGTCCGCGATCGTGCCGCACCTGGTCTACCAGCTGCAGAAGCTGGGCCTGGACGTGGCTGCCGGCCCCGCCCCGGAGGACGTGGTGATCGCCCTGCGTGAACGCGTGCAGACCCTGAAGGAAATGGCCGAGAAGGCGGTGGTCTGGTACCAGCCGCTGACCGAGTACGACGAAGCGGCGGTGGCCAAGCACTTCAAGGCCGGTGCCGAGGTGGCGCTGGGCAAGGCCCGCGAACTGCTGGCGGCGCTGCCGGAGTGGACCGCCGAATCGGTGGGCGTGGCCCTGCACGACGTCGCCGCCGCGCTGGAGATCGGCATGGGCAAGGTCGCCCAGCCGTTGCGCGTGGCCATCACCGGCACCCAGGTCAGTCCTGACATTTCCCATACCGTGTACCTGGCCGGCCGCGAGCAGGCCTTGAAACGCATTGATGTGGCCATCACCAAGGTAGCAACGGCCTGAGGCATCCTTGCCAGGCCCGAACCGGAGAACACGCATGCCCGCCAAGACCGCCACTGCCTGTACCGCCCCGCACCACCACGTCCACGACGCGTCGGATTTCGTGGCGGTGGTCGAGCGTGTCTCGCGCGAACGCGGGCTGCGCCTGACCCCGATTCGCGCCAACGTGCTGAAGCTGATCGCCGAGGCCGGCAAGCCGGTCAAGGCCTACGAGCTGCTGGAATGGGTGCGCAACGGCAAGGGCGTGGGCGCTGATGCCCCGCCCACCGTGTACCGCGCGCTGGATTTCCTGATGGCCAATGGCTTTGTGCACAAGCTGGAATCGGTCAATGCCTTCGTGGCCTGCCACCATCCCAGCAGTGCCGCGCACTCGGTGCCGTTCCTGATCTGCAACAGCTGCCACAGTGCTGTGGAGCTGGAAGACCGCGAGATCGTCACCCAGCTGGAGAAGCGCGCCAAGGAGCTGGGCTTCCAGCCGCAGGCGCAGACCCTGGAAGTGCACGGCCTCTGCGCGCGCTGCGCGGGCTGAGTCGCGGCGCATACCCGGACTGAGCCGCACGCTCAGTCCCGGGCGGCGTGCTCTTTCAGACGTTTCAGGACGCTGCGCTGTGCGTCGACCAGTACAGGGTCGTCCACCCGCAACTGCTCGACCCAGGCGAGCGCTGGTACCGGGTCGGCATGGCGCACGAAATACAGTGCCTGCGCCAGGAAATGCACATTGGGCACCCTGGCGTCCCAGATGAGCTTGGCGATACGCAGCATCGACGCCTGCATGCCGGGTGTAACCTCAACGCCGGTCTTCCCCGAAAGCGCAGTATTGAGGCAGTAAATCGCCTGGCAGGGCAGATCACGCGGTGTGCCCGCACGCGACCAGTCAGCGCGTTCGGCAAAGTCCAGCAGGACGGCAATGGCTGCGGGGCCACTCACATCGGCCAGTGTGCCGAGCGCGAACACTGCCAGCTGGGGGTCACCCAGCATATCGCGCAGGCCTTCAACGCCCTGGCGTCCCCAGGCGGTACAGGCCTTGGCCCAGCCGCCGAACGGTACGACCCGGCTACCATCGCCCAGCAGGCCATCATCCGGCCAACCGTGCAGTATCCGCAGCCGCTCAATCTCCTCGCCACCTTCGGCGCCGTGCTCCTGCACGAAGGCGATCAGATCTTCCGCTTCCAGCATGTCCTTGGCCGCCCGCCTGGCCAGTGTCGTGAATTTCATCGTCTTCCAGCGATCCTGATCCAGATCCGCAACGGTAGCGGATCAATGGGGTGAAGGCAGTCAGCAGCCTGCACCCTAGTCCATCGGCTTGGACCGGGTATCCACCCGGACGATCACCGACATGCCGGGCCGCAGCTGCGCGGCCAGCGTCTGACCTTCATTGATCGATATCCGCACCGGCAGCCGCTGCACCACCTTGGTGAAGTTGCCGCTGGCGTTGTCCGGGCGCAGCACGCTGAACTCCGAACCTGTGGCGGGTGCGATCTCCTGCACGCGGCCGCGCAGCACCTGGCCCTGGAACGCGTCCACCGAGAACGTGGCCGGCTGACCGATCGCCATGCCCCAGGTCTGGCCTTCCTTGTAGTTGGCCACCACCCATAGCGTGTCAGGCACCAGGAACAGCAGCTGCGAACCGGCGGCGACGTACTGGCCCACGCGCACGCTGGCTTCGCTGATCTGGCCGTCGCGCGGTGCGTGGATCACCGTGTTGGCCAGGTCGATGCGCGCCAGTTCCAGTTGTGCCTGTGCACTTTCCACCTGGGCCTCCAGGCTCTTGCGCGCCACCTGGGTCGACACCAGCGTTTCCTCGGCGATGCGGATCTGCGCCTGCGACTGCTGCACGCTGGCCTGTGCCGAGGCCTGGGTGGTGCGGAACTTGTCGCGGTCGTTGACCGACACCAGTTGCTGCGCGGCCAGTTCCTCGTAGCGCTTCAGCTCGTTGCGCGAGCGTTGCAGCTCCGCCTGGCCGGCCGACAATGTGGCGTGTGCGGAGGCGATCTGCGCACGGTTCTGCGCCTGCGACTGGTCCGAGTTGGCCAGTGCCGCACGTGCGCTGTCCAGCGTCGCCTGCGCCTGGGCGACACGCTGCGTGTAAATGCGGTCATCGATGCGCAGCAGCGGCTCGCCCTCCCTCACGTGCTGGAAGTCCTTCACCAGCACTTCGGTCACGTAGCCGTTCACCTGTGGCGCCATCACCGTGATCTGCCCGCGCACATAGGCGTTGTCGGTCACCATCACGCTGCTGGTGAACGGCCACAGGTGCCAGGCGCGCAGGATCAGCGCAATGCCCAGCAAGGCCACCACCACCATCACCACCACGCTGCGCGCGCTGGGCTTGAGGTACTTCGGCGCGGCAGCCGGTGCCGCGGGCGTGGGCGCAGGCGCCGCATCGGTCGGCGGCGGTGGAGTGACGTTGTCGGCGTCGATGTCGTCGGGGCGGGGCGGGACGGGAGGCATGGAGGAGGACTCAGCGGGGCGCGGCCGGCGTGACCGCAGCGGGGGAGGTGGGGTGGCGCTTGCGCCATTGCTTGAGCACGGCGGTGCGCAGCGACAGCAGCAGCAACCAGCCCAGGAAGCCGATCGCCAGCCAACCGCTCAGCGTGAACACATCATTGAAGCCACGCACGTTGGCTTCGCGGCGCGTGGTCTGCGCCAGCTGCGCGCTGCCCTGCGCGCTGCGCAGCACCGGGTCGGTGATCTGTGCGCTGTACAGCTGCTGCTGGATGCGCAGGCGCTGCGCCACCACCGGGTCGGCCGGGTCGAGCTGGCTGGTCAACGCGCTGGAGTACAGCTGCTCGCGGTGCAGCTGGAAGGTACCCAGCACCGCCGAACCGGCCAGGCCGCCCAGCGTCTGGGTGATCGACAGCGTCACCAGGAAGGTGATCATGTGGTCCACGCCCTGTTTCAGCGCGGCGGAAATGCCGAGCATGATCAACGGGCCCATGAACATGCCGGCACCGACCGAGGCCAGGAACTGGCTGACGTAGAAGTCGTGCGGTCGATCCATGCTGGTGCGGTGCTGATCGAAGAAGGCGGCAGCGCCGAGCAGCAGGATCGCCATCAGCAGCTGCGCGATCAGCCGCTTCGGGCCGAAGGTCAGCGAGGCACCGGCGATGCCGGTGACCACGCCCGCGAGGATCACTACGAACAGCGGGCGCATCTGGTCCGGGCCCATGCCCAGCGTGCGCATCAGGTTGACCACGCCATAGGACTGCTCGGTGGTCAGGAAGCGGATCAGGAACGCGCCGACGATGAAGTGCAGCACCGGCAGCTTCGACAGCCAGCGGATCTGCAGCAGTGGATTGCGCCGGTAGTGTTCGATGATGAAGGCAGTGGTGGAGAGCACGATCGAGGCGACCAGCGCCCAGCCCAGCCATGGCGTGTTGAGCCACCAGCGGGTGTAGCCCTGCGCCAGCACGATCACCAGCAGTGCGACGGCCGGTGCAAGCAGGGCGAACGTGAGGAAGTCCAGCGGTTCGAACGCCTTCACCTGGATGCCGGGCGGCAGCTTCAGCACCACCACTGCCGCGAACGCGCACAGTGCCAGCCCGGCTTCGAATGAGTAGAGCTGGTGCCATTGGCCGGTATCGACCAGGCCTGGTGAAACGATCCAGGCGATCGGCACCGCCAGCTGCGAAAGGCCGACGCCAACCACCAGCAGATTGCCGGTAAAGCGGCGCGGCAGCGCCTGCAGCATGTAGAGCGTGCCCAGTGTCGAACAGGCCGCACCCGCGAAGCCGCTGGCGGCGCGGGTCAGCATCGTGGTCTCGAAGCTGCCGACGAACAGGTGCAGTACCGCCAGCGCCGCGTACAGGCCCAGCCCGATCTCGGCGAACAGGCGGATGCCGTACTGCTGGCGGAACTTGAAGGCCAGCAGGTTGGCCGTGACGTTGACCATTGCATAGGCCGCCACCAGCCAGCTGCCCTGGGTCGGGGTCAGTGCCAGCTGGCCCTGCAGGAAGGGCAGGTTGGCGGTGACCAGCGCATTGCCGAGGCCACCGGTGATCGCCACCAGCAGCGACACCAGTGCATAGGCCACGCGTCGATACGGTGGGTGCCAGGGCATCGACGCCGAACCGGGCATGGTCGGCTTCTCGTGCTCCTCCCAATCCGGAACCGGCTTCAGATACGGCTGGACCATCAGCGGGCCTCGCTGGTTGCTCCCTGGAGACCCCCGCGCAGCAGCTGCAGGGCACGCCCGGCCAGGTGGGCGCGCTCGTCGCGGGTCTTGCCGCGCAGGGCCGCGCCCAGCATGCCCGAGATCAGTGAAATATCCGTCTTCTCCAGGTCGGCACGGCACAGGCCGGCGGCCTTGGCACGGGCGATCGGTGCTTCCAGCAGATCGCGCACGGTCTCGCGCGCGGTGCGCATGGCCGGCACGTCCGAATCGACTGCACGCCAGTAATCGGCCAGTGCCGGCGAATCGATGATGCGCTGGGCCATACCCTCGAACACTTCGAACAGGGCATCGTCGCGGTCGCCTAGCTGCTCGACCTGGCGCCGGATACGGTCGACCGTACGTTGCAGCAGGGCCTGGATCAGCGCGGTGCGGTCGGGGAAGTTGCGGTACAGGGTGGCGCGGCCCACCTGGGCGCGTTCGACCACCAGGTCCAGCGGGGCGGTGACACCATGTTGGCCGAACACGTGATCGGCGGCATCGAGGATGAGGGCACGGCGGGCAGCAGCATCGGCACGTTGGGCAGTCATGGAATTATTTTCGGACAAAAGTGTCCGATTGGCGAGACTTTGAGTGACGGGATTGTCCGCTTGTTGTGGTACGCACATCTTTGTGACGGGTGTGTGATGGATCCTGCTGGAACGAAGACGGAAGCTCGAACGCTCCTTCAGGACGCAGTAGATCCACGCCATGCGTGGATGAAAAGCTGGCGCAGAAGGGATCTGGCTAGTGGCTGGCTGATCCGCTCATCAAGTCTTCTTCCTGTTCTTGATGAAAGCGATGAACTCTTTCTTGTGGCCCTCGAAGACGCGACGGCCGTACTTCCGGTACTGGGGTTCGAACAAGGCGTAGGCCGCATCCAGATTTCCCGATTCGAACTGGATGGTGGCTGCAAGTTCATCCATGTACTCGCTCGAGGCTTCGCCTTCTCCATAGATGCCTCTGGCGACCATCGCCCACTCTCTGGCCTTTTCAAACTGAGCGGTATCGCGATAGAAGATGGCTATTCCATACGATGAAATCTGGCCGTATTCATAAGCAGATTTCGGCTCCGGAATCATGTCCCAGCTTTCAAGGAAGCGATGCTCTGCCTCCGCAATGTCGCCGGCCAGCCAAGCGGTTCTCCCACGCTTGGCGGTTGCAAGGAAGCGTTCTTCCAGTTCGGCATCGAGACTCATGGCCATGCAGGTGTTTCCGCTCAGTTTGTCTATTGAATTGACGCCTGATTGAGTCTAGCTGCGCAACGGATGGTGTCGCGGAGGCATAGCACCATTTTCACCAGTTCATGCCATATGCGACAGAAAAAGGGGGCCTTCCGGCCCCCTTAGGTAACGTTCCGACGGCGTAGCCCGGTCAGAAGAACGCGCGGATGCCGAATGCGACACCACGGCCCGGCAGCGGCGAGTAATCACGCAGCAGCGAGGTATGCGGACGCACTTCGCGGTTGGTCAGGTTGCTGCCATCCAGGAACACCTCGTAGCTGTTGCTCGCGTTGCGATCCCAGCGGTAGGCCAGATGCGCGTCGACCAGGGTGTAGCCGTCGCTCGGCGCTTCGTTCTGGGCGACATCCTTCTGGCGGCTGTAGCGGACCGCACCGACCGAGGCGCGCCAGCCGTCCTTCGACCAGCGCAGGTCGGCGCCGACGCGGGCCGGGGCGATGCGCGGCAGGTAGCCGGTGTTGGCCAGCTCCACGCTGTAGTTGTGGTTGTGGTCGCCATGCGGCACGGCGATGTCCAGGTTGCGGCTGCCGTTGCCATCAAGCTTGGCCTTCACGTAGTCGCCGAACACGCGCAGGTCCCAATCACCGGCGCCGCCTTCGAACAGATGCACCAGCGCTTCGGCTTCGGCACCGCGGAACACCGCATCCTGTTGCGTCCAGGCGCGGACCGGCAGACCCTCGGTAACGCCGGTGTCGGCCAGGTAGATGAAGTCCTTGAATTTGGTCTGGTAGACCGACGCCGAGAAGTCCAGGCGTTCGCTGTGGGTGTGGATGCCCAGTTCCACGCGCTGGCCGCGCTCGGTCTTCAGGTTGGCGTCACCGATTTCCAGCGAGCGGGTGGCGATGTGTGCGCCGGCGGCATACAGCTCTTCGTTGGTCGGTGCACGCTCGGAGCTGTCCACGCCGATGCGCAGGTCAACGGCATCGTTGAGCTTCCAGATGCCGGCCGCAGACAGGTTGGTGGCGCCGAAGGTGCGGCGGCGATAGTCACCGGTCGGGTCCAGCTTGACCTGGTCGTGGCGGCCGCCCAGTTCCAGCTTGAACGGACCGAACTGCTTTTCCTGCAGCACGAACAGGCCGATGTTCTTCGTGCCGGTATCCGGAACGAACGCCTCTTCGCCCTTGGCACCGAAATCACTGTTGCCGAACTGCAGGCCGAAGGCGCCGTCCCAGCCGCCGATCTGTTGCTGCACGGCCTCCAGGCGCGCCTCGATGCCACGGTTGGTGAAGCGGGTGGACGGCGTGCCGGCTTCCAGCTCCACGTGTTCGTAGTCGGTGTAGGCCACGCGTGCATTGATGTTCTTCAGGAACGAGACCGGGTTGTAGATGCCGGCCTTGGTCTCGAAGCGGTTCTGCACCATGTCGATGCGCACGTCATGCTCGTCGCCGCCTTCCTCTTCATCGCCATGGTCGTGGCCGTGGTCATGGCCATGATCATCGCCATCGGCATGCACGTGCGCGCCATTGGGAATGCCGTAGTTGGTGCGATAGGTGCTGGCCGATACGCCGAAGTAGCCGCCGTCGCCCAGCCAGGTCGCGCCGACGCCGCCGGCGCGGGTGCGGATCGAGCTGTTGTCGAGGCGGCCGCGGCGCGGTTCTTCGCCTTCTTCGCCCGCGTGGTCATGGTCGTGATCGTGATGGTCTTCAAGGCTGTCGATCACTGCATAGCCGGGAATGCGGTAGTCGTCGCCATTGCGCACCAGGCCGTCCACATGCAGCACGACATTGCCGCTGACGCCATCGAGGCGGAACATGCCGCTGCGCTCGTTGTTCACCGAATTGCCGCGCAGCTCGGCGCGGCCGCTGAGCGGGCGCTCCGGCAGCTCGCGGGCGATGCGGCCATCCACCACATTGACCGCGCCACCGATGGCGCCACTGCCGAACAGCAGCGTGGCCGGGCCCTTCAGCACTTCGATCTGGTCGGCCAGGAACGGCTCGATGCTGGTGGCATGGTCGGCGCTGACGGTGGAGGCATCCATGTTGCCCATGCCATTGGACAGCACGGCCACGCGCGGGCCTTCCTGGCCGCGGATGATCGGGCGGCCGACGCCGGGGCCGAAGAACGTGCTCTGCACGCCTGGCAGCTTGGCCACGGTATCGCCGAGGGTGCCGGCCTTCTGCTCGTCCAGGCGTTCGCCGGCCAGTACCTCCACCGGGCGCGCCAGCGATTCGGCATCGCCCTGCAGCGGCGACGCAGTCACCTGCACCGACGACAGTTCGGTCAGGTGGCGGTCACGATGAGCGCTGTCATCGCCGGCGGCAAAGGCAACCGAAGGCAGCAGGGCGGCGAGGGCCAGAGCGAGGGAATGCGGCTTCAACCGCGGGGTGTGGGCGGGCATGGAGCGGGTCCTTTGTTACAGTGTATCAATCGCTGGGCGCACGTATCCCGTCAGCGGGACAGGGGGAGGGAAACCGTGCGGGTCGGGGATGGATGTTATATTATTCCATAACGATTCGCCGACCCTGCTGGAAGTCATGTCCCTGTCCTCACGCCTGCGCCACCTGCTAGACCGTTTCGGCGCCACCGGTTCGATGCTGTGCGCGGTGCACTGCGCGGTGATTCCCGTGCTGCTGGCGGCGGCGCCGTCGCTGGGCCTGTCGTTCTGGCTGAGCGATGGGGTGGAAAAAGCGCTGGTGGTGTTCGTCACCCTGCTCGGGCTGTTCAGCCTGGTCTGGGGCTACCGCCGGCACGGTGCGCTGCGTGCGCTGGGCTTCCTGATTCCCGGCCTGGTCGCGTTGTGGGCCGGCGTGCTGTACGACCCGCTGCACCACAATGCGGTGCCACACGCGGTGGTGATGACCATCGGCGGCCTGCTGGTGGGGGTCGCCCATCTGGTCAACCTGCGCCTCAACCACGGTCACGTGCACGACGCCAGCTGCGCGCACTAGGCGCTCCGTGATAGGATTTTCGATCGTGCGCGGGGGCGCCCAGCAAGGCGGCCCCGCCGAACCCGTGTCAGTACGGGGTAACCAGATTTCACATTTGAGGAGTTGAAGACATGGGTAAGGGTGACCGCAAGACCGCCAAGGGCAAGCGCTACAACGCCAGCTACGGCAACGCCCGTTCGCACACCGCGAGCAAGGTCGCCGTAGGCGCCGCCGCTCCGGTTGCCAAGAAGACCGTGGCCAAGGCTCCGGCGAAGAAGGCTGTGGCGAAGAAGGCCGTCGCCAAGGCCTGATCCGGCCCAGACCGGTTCAACGAAAAACGCGGCGCCTGGCGCCGCGTTTTTTTGTGCCCGCGCGCAGGCCGGCACACGATTCTATGTAGAGCCGAGCCCATGCTCGGCTGCATTCGGCCAGCCGAGCATGGGCTCGGCTCTACAGGAGCGTCAGCGCAGGGTTTTCTTCAGCGTTTCCGGATTGCCATCGTTCGGCGCGGCCGGCACCTGCAGCAGGTGCGCCAGCAGTGGGTAGACGTCGACATTGTCGAAGCCGTCGATCACCAGGCCCTGGCGGAACGACGGGCCGCTGGCCACGAACACCGCGCGCATGGAGGGCAGGGCATTGTCGTAGCCATGCGAGCCGCGATCCTGATGGTCTCGCTTGGCGATCTTTTCCTGATGCAGGGCGTCCCAGCCTTCATCCATCATGCAGACAATGGCGGGAATGCGCGGGTGGGTGCCGTAGTGCAGCCGCGGCGGCAGGTTCTCTTTCTTCCAGCACTCGTAGTGCGCGTGACGACCGAGCAGGGCGCGCTCGGCGGCGGCCTCATGGCCAGCCACCGGCGCGAAGCCCACCGACTGGCCCTGGCTGACATTGCGCGCGATGGCCGGGGCGGCCATTGATTCGGTGGAGATCACCTGGCCGACCGGGACGCTGGCCATGCCATGGTCGGAGACCACGATCACGTTGGTGGTCGCGGCCAGGCCGCGCTGCTGCAGGCCATCGAGCACCTGGCCGACGATCTGGTCTGCGCGCACGATGGCGTCGGCATACTGCTTCGATTCGGGGCCGTAGTTGTGGCCGGCCTTGTCCACGTGTTCCATGTACAGCGTGGTCAGGCGGGGGGCATCGGCGTCGGTCTGTGCAAGCCAATCGAGCACGATGCCGGCGCGCTGCTCCAGCGGTTCCTTGCCGTCGTAGACGCGCCACTGGCTCGGGCGCACACCGCGGATTTCCGATTCGCTGCCCGGCCACGAGGTGGTGGCCGAACGAACCCCGGCGTTCTCGGCGCCGACCCAGATCGGTTCGCCGCCCCACCAGCCGCTGGTGGTGACCGCTTCGCGGTTGCTCAGCTCGAACCGGCCCAGTGCTTCATCGTCCATGCTGTTGTTGACGATGCCGTGGTGGTCCGGGCGCAGGCCGGTGACGATGGTGTAGTGGTTGGGGAAGGTCAGCGAGGGATAGGACGGGGTCATCCAGCGTGCACGCACGCCGCCGTCGATCAGGCGCTGCAGGTTCGGGGTCAGGCCGCGATCGAGTGCGTCGGCGCGCAGGCCGTCGATCGAGATCAGCAGCAGCTTCGGCGGCGCGGCCGCAGCGACGGACGTGGGAACGGAGGCGGTAGGGGCGGGCGTGGTGGTGCAGGCGGCCAATGGCAGCAGCAGCGCCAGCGCGCAGGTCAGGCGTACGGAAGTCATCCGCGCATGATAAGCCGGTGCAATGACGCGCCCAAGACACGGCGCGCTATCGCGCGCCGTGTCCGCGCATTTTTCCTTATCCCCGCGCCTGTCGGCGCGCCCCCTTCAACAAGAAGGGGGCTTTTCTCCAGACATATTCCTGATGCTTCCATCCACGCATGGCGTGTATCTGTCGTGTCGACCAAGGTCGACATCTACCCACAGCCGCGCAGAATGACGTTCGGACAGATCGCAGGAACCTGTCGAAGGCGGGGTGGGTCCGCGCAGGAAGCCCGCTGTTGCTGTTGCTCTAGCCTCTGCGGGTGCCGGGCGCAGCCGGGCCAACCCTCTCAGGCGAACAGCGGTGCCTGGCGTTGTTCCAGTCGCAGCAGCGCGGCCTTGGTTTCCAGGCCACCGCCGAAGCCGGTTAGTGCCCCGTTGCTGCCGATCACGCGATGGCAGGGCAGGATGATCGGCAGTGGATTGCGGCCATTGGCCGCGCCCACCGCGCGGGTCGCGCTGGGCTGCCCCAGGTGCTGGGCCAGCTGCAGGTAACTCCAGGTCTCGCCGAACGGAATCAACGCCAGCGCTTGCCACACCCGCAGCTGGAACGGCGTGCCGCGTGGCGCCAGCTCCAGGTCGAAGCTGCAGCGTTCACCGTGCAGGAACTGCAGCAGCTGTTCGCGCGCTTCGGGCAGTGCATCCGGCGCGTAGTGCCAGTCGTCGCGCCCGCGCGCCGGGTGGCGGTTCTCCGGGAACAGCACATGGGACAGGCCACGCTCGTCACCGGCGATGGTCAGCACGCCGATCGGGCTGTCGAAACGATCGAACAACAGGGTCATGTCGGTTCTCCAACGAAAGTGCCGGACAGGTGCCACAGGTGCAGCACGGCATAGGCGCGCCACGGCCGCCAGGGTTGCGAGCGCGCTTCGGTCGCGCGTTCGCTCAGGCGCTGGCCCTGTGCGTGGCCGAGGACCTGCTGCAGCACCAGGTCGCCGGCAGGGAAGGCATCGGGCTGGCCGAGGCCACGCAAGGCGATGTACTGCGCGGTCCACGGACCAATGCCGGGCAGTGCCACGCAGCGCGCAACGAATTCCTCCAATGCCTGACCGGGCTCGAAGTCGAGCTGGCCGCTGGCGCAGGCGGCGGCCAGTGCGCGTACGGTGGCGGCGCGGCTGCGCGGCAGGCCGATCGATTCCAGCGGCGCCCCAGCCAGCACCTCGGGGGCGGGGAACTGGCGATCGAATTCCGACGGCATGCCCGGCAGGTGCGCGCCATAAGCATCGACCAGTCGCCGCGCAAAGGTCGTGGCTGCGGCAACGGTGACCTGCTGGCCGAGTACGGCGCGCACGCCGACCTCGAAGCCGTCCCAGCCGCCGGGTACGCGCAGGCCGGGGCGCTCGGCGATGCCACGCGCCAGCAAGGGTTCCTCATCCAGTGCGGCGTGGACCTGCTGCAGGTCGGCATCCAGATCGAACACGCGACGCACGCGGCGCACGATGTCGGGGATCAGGCGCGGATCGACCGCGCCCAGCTGCAGGCGCAGTTCCGGGCGCTTCGGGTCGGCGGTGACGCGCAGCAGGGTGGGGCGCTCCGGCGTGCCGAGCACGCGCTGGTAGCTGTCTTCGCCGATCAGCTCGATGCCGGGCAGGCTGCGCTTGTGCAGGAAGGCCAGCATGCGCGGGAAATCCAGCGGTGGCCGGTATGCCAGACGCAGTACCAGGCAGCCATCGTCGGCGGCCAGCGGCTGGTGCTGGCGACGCAGTGCGGTCGGTGCCATGCCGCAGCCCTGCAGGAAGGCCGTATTGAAACGGCGCAGGCTGTTGTAGCCGGCGGCCAGCGCGACGTCGGTCACCGGCAGCGTGGTCTCGGTCAGCAGCTGCTTGGCCAGCAGCAGCCGATGGGTGGCGTGGATCTGCCCTGGCGTTGCGCCCAGATGTTCAACGAACAGGCGCTGCAGCTGGCGCGCGCTGAGGCCGATCTTCTCTGCGAGGTCCGCGACGGGCTGCTCCTGCAGGAAGCCGCCATGGATCAGGGCCAGTGCGCGCTGCACGGTCTGCCCGGCCAATGCCTGCTGCGCCTGCGGTGCCAGCTCGGGGCGGCAGCGCAGGCACGGGCGGTAACCGGCTGCCGCAGCCGCGGCCGCGGTCGGGTAGTAAGTGATGTTGCGCGGCTTCGGTGGCGGTGCCGGGCACACGGGGCGGCAATAGATGCCGGTGCTGCGCACGGCGGTGAAGAACACGCCGTCGAAGCGTGCGTCGCGGGCCAGGCGGGCGCGGTCGCAGGCGGCGGTGTCGAGGGCGAGGGCGGTGTCCATGGCGCCAGTCTAGGCGTGTGCGGGCGGGGATACTCGCCGGATTCGGACATGGATGCTGGAGGGGGTTCTGGCAGGGCTTGCAGCCCTGCACCCGCCGAGGCCAGAGCATCAGCAACAGCGGGCTTCCTGCGGGTGGGCGGGGTGGGTCCGGTTGCAGGGGGCGCTGCAAGTACGTCCCTGTAAGCTCGGTCGCGCCATCCATGGCGCTCACGCCCCTGCAACCGGACCCACCCCGCCTTCGACAGGTTCCTGCGACCTGTTGGGACGGCGTTCCGCAATGCTGTTGGTGGGTGGCGACCTTGGTCGGCACGCTTTTTTCCCAAGGGTCAGAAGGGGTTCAGTGCCACGCGCTGAATGCGCGCCCTGGACGGGTAGACTGTGGCTCTTGCTCCCATGAATCCCGGTTGCCCGATGTCCGCCAAATTCCGCTGGTTGCCCCTGTTGTGCCTGGCCCTGGCGGGCTGCAGTCAGCTGGAGAATCCGGGCAATGTGACCGCTGCCGACAAGGCGGCGCGGGCGCCGGCCAGCGATGGCGAGAACATGGTGTCGATCAATGCGGCTGACGCACCGCCACCGCCGGCGCCGCCGCGCAGCCGGGCGGATCGGCCGTGGCCGCAGGCGCAGTTGGAGAATGGCCGCGCCTGGGTCAGCTGCAGTACCGAGTACGCCGGTGAGGCGGGCGATGGCGTCGAGCTGGAGGGCCTGCAGCGCGAGCAGATTGCCCAGGCCCTGGCGCCGTGTGCCGAGCGTGGTCTGATGCGTGTGCGTTACGCCGGCAAGATCAATCCGGGCTTCGCCGAAATGATGTGGCGACTTGCCGTGGTCGCCGATGAACAGAAGATCCACAAGCGCATCCTCGATCTGGACTCCAGCGGCGGCCAGGTGGAATCGGCGATCGTCGCCGGTGACAGCATCGGTGAATCGGGCTGGACCATCTGGGTGCGCGAAGGCTCGATCTGCCACAGCGCGTGCGTGTTCGTGCTGGCCGCCGGTGACAACCGCCTGCTGTCGGGCAAGGTCGGCATCCACCGCATGATGCGCATCAGTTCCAAGGCCACCTCGCGCGCCGAGCTCAACCGCGAGCTGCACGAGGTCTACGACAACGTAAAGGACTACCTGCAGCGCAACGGCGTGGCGGTGGGCGTGGCCGATCTGATGATGACGGTGCCCAACCGCAGCCTGCGCCTGCTGACGCCGGACGAACTACGCCAGTACGGTCTGGATGGCACCAACGCGGTGCAGGACGATCTGGAACGGATCAAGCAGATGCGCGCCTGCGGCGATGACTTCGTGCAGCGCAAGGACGCGTTCCTGATCGCCTTCGACCAGCAGTGCAAGCGCGAAGGCGCCGACATGGAATCGATCAACAGCTGCGGCCAGGCACTGAAGCAGCGCTTCGGTTTCCCGGATGCGGTGTGCCCGGAAGAAAGCCCGCTGTCGGAAATCGATGTGGCGACGTTGCCGCCGGCACCGTCCGAGCCGCCGCCGGTGGCCGAACAGGCCCCGGCCGCAACCGGCACGCCGGCTGCGCAGGCCGATGCGGCGGCGGTGGAAGGCAGCGCCCACGCGCGCTGACGAACGGCTCACTGCGCTGGCGTAGACTGCGGTTCTTTCCCGAGAACCGGCGGTGTCCATGAAGCGCGTGCTCCTGCTGCTGTCCCTGCTGCCCCTGACTGTATTGGCGCAGGCACCTGCGCCGGCCACGCCCGCCCCGGCGCCCGCGCGTCCGGCCCCGTCATCGCCGGCGGCTGCGAAACCGGCCACGGCCGGCGCTCCGGCGTTGACCGCCGCGCAGCAGGCCCAGGTGCAGAAGCAGGATGCGGAAATGGGCGCGGCCGCAGTGAAGGCCGCGCAGCTGGTTGATGCCAACCGCGCCGGCGAGTTGTGGGATGGCGCTTCGGCCGTCGCGCGCCGCGCAGTACCGAAGGCCGCCTTCGTCAGCCAGTTGACTGCCGAGCGCACGCGCCTGGGCGCGCTGGCCGGGCGTGGCCAGCCGACCATCACCCGGGTCAAGTACAGCGCCGGTGCCGCGGTGCCGGAGGGGCTGTACATCAACGTCAGCTTCCCGACCCGTTTCGCCAACAGCGCGCAGCCGGTACGCGAGCTCGTCTCGTTCCGTTTCGACGAGGACCAGGTGTGGCGCCTGGCCGGTTACAGCCTGCGTGCGTCGGCACCCTGAGGAGATGATCGATGGCAACTGAACTGACGATGCTGGCCTGGTCGGTGCTGCTGGGCTTTGTCTACATCTTCGCTACCTCCACCGTAGTCACCCGCGAGCGCGGGATGAAGTGGAATGCCTCGGCACGCGATGGCGATGCAAAGCCGGTCAGCGCGCTGGCCGGTCGCCTGCAGCGGGCGCAGGCCAACTTCCTGGAGACGTTCCCGTTCTTCGCTGCCGCCGCCATCGCAGTGGTCGTGGCCGGGCGCGGCAACGACACCACGGCGCTGGCCGCGCAGGCCTACTTCTGGGCGCGCGTGGTCTACCTGCCGCTGTATGCCGCGGGCGTGCCCTACGTGCGCAGCCTGGTCTGGGCGGTGTCGCTGCTGTCGATCCTGGCGCTGGTGTTCGCGTTGTTGTGATCCCGGCCTGATCCAGATCAAGGCCGGTCAGGTGCGCGGCGCTATGCTGGCCCGGACTGAATCAACGGCAGGAGGCGCGCATGCGCAGGATGGACGTGGTGGTGGTCGGCGCTGGACCGGCGGGTCTGTGCTTCGCACGCGCGCTGGCCGGCAGTGGCCTGCAGGTCGGGCTGGTCGAAGTTCAACCGCGCCAGGCCCTGGCCGAAGCCGCCTTCGATGGCCGTGAGATCGCGCTGACCCATGCCTCGCGGCAGAGCATGGAGCAGCTGGGGCTGTGGCAGCGCCTGCCGCAGGCCGAAGTCGCTGAACTGCGCGATGCCAAGGTGATGAACGGCGGCTCGCCGTTCGCGCTGACCTTCGCCAGCAGCCAGGTCGACGGCCAGCCGCTGGGCTGGCTGGTACCCAACCATCTGATCCGCCGCGCTGCGTGGGATGCCGTGCAGGGGCAGGACGGCCTGGAACTGTTCGACGGGCGCAAGGTGCTGGGCGTGCAGGCCGATGCGCAGGGCCACGTGGTCACACTCGATGACGGCAGCCAACTGCACGCGCGCCTGCTGGTCGCCGCTGACAGCCGCTTCTCCGCCACCCGCCGCATGCTCGGCATCGGTGCGCAGATGCGTGACTTCGGCAAGTCGATGCTGGTGTGCCGCATGCAGGTCGAGCGCGACCATCACCACACTGCCTGGGAATGGTTCGGCTACGGCCGCACCATGGCGCTGCTGCCACTCAACGAGGGCCAGGCATCGGCGGTGATCACGCTGCCGCCGCGGCAGATCGAGGAGCTGCTGGCGATGGACGAGGTGGCCTTCGGTGAGGCCATCAGCGGTTGCTTTGAGCACCGCCTGGGCCGGATGCAGCCGGTGGCCACGCCGCAGGCGTATCCGCTGGTGGGTGTGTACGCGCACCGTTTCGTCGGCGAGCGTTCGGCGCTGATCGGTGATGCCGCCGTCGGCATGCACCCGGTCACCGCGCATGGCTTCAACCTGGGACTGGCCAGCGCACAGCGGCTCGCACAGGGCATCGTCGCGCAGCAGCGACGTGGTGCCGACATTGCCGCCGCTGGCATGCTGGCCAGCTACCAGCGTGGTCACCGGCTGGCGTCGCGGCCGCTGTACGAGGCCACCAATGCAATCGCCAGCCTGTATACCGACGATCGTCGCCCGGCGCGGCTGCTGCGCGCGGCGGGCCTGCGTCTGGCACAAGGCGTGGCACCGTTCAGGCAGCTGATCGCCTCACACCTGACCCAGCGCGTGGCCTGAACCGGTTCAGATCAGCCCGTTCAGATCATCCGGCGGCCAGCACCCGGATCTGGCTGTCGGCGAATTCGACCACCTGGCCTGCGCGGATCTTGCAGGCCTTGCGCAGTTCGACTTCGCCATCGACCCGCACCTGGCCATCGCCGATGACCATCTTGGCCTCGCCGCCGCTGGTGACCAGGTCGGCCAGCTTGAGCAGCTGCTTGAGTTCGACGTAGTCACCGTCGAGGTCGAATTCGAGAATCTGCATGGAGCGGGGTTCCTGGGAAGAGGGCGCAGGCCAGTGGCCGGGCCGGGGAAGAGGGCGCGTATTGTGCGCCAGCGCGGGGCATGACGGCACGCGCACGGAAAGCTGTACGCGTTGTTCAGGATCAATGCGGTATCATTCCGCTCTGAGCGAGTGAAATCTCCTCCGACCGAGCAGCGCCAGGGCACGCGATAAGAAGGGCGCCCAAAGCGCGGACCATCACCTTTTTTATCGCACTGCCAGGAAGACGGCAGTGTCTTCGGAGTTCCCCATGTCCCAAGATTCCCAAGCGCCGCTGCAGTTTGCGCAGCTCGGCCTGTCCGAGCCCGTGATGCAGGCGGTCACCGCCATCGGCTACGAAACCCCGTCGCCGATCCAGGCCGCCACCATCCCGGCGATGCTGGAAGGCCGCGACGTGCTGGGCCAGGCCCAGACCGGCACCGGCAAGACCGCTGCCTTCGCGCTGCCGGTACTGTCCAACATCGACCTGCAGCAGATCAAGCCGCAGGCCCTGATCCTGGCACCGACCCGCGAACTGGCCATCCAGGTTGCCGAGGCGTTCCAGTCCTATTCGTCGAAGATCCCGGGCTTCCGCGTGCTGCCGGTGTACGGCGGCCAGCCGTACGGCCAGCAGCTGTCGGCGCTGCGTCGCGGTGTGCACATCGTGGTCGGTACCCCCGGCCGCGTGATCGACCACCTGGACCGCAGCACCCTGGACCTGTCCGAGCTGAAGACGCTGGTGCTGGACGAAGCCGATGAAATGCTGCGCATGGGCTTCATCGACGACGTCGAAGCCGTGCTGAAGAAGCTGCCGGAGCAGCGCCAGGTGGCCCTGTTCTCGGCCACCATGCCGCCGCAGATCCGCCGCATCGCGCAGACCTACCTGCAGGACCCGGTGGAAGTGACCATCGCGGCCAAGACCACCACCTCGGCCAACATCCGCCAGCGTTACTGGTGGGTGAGCGGCATGCACAAGCTGGACGCGCTGACCCGCATCCTGGAAGTCGAGCCGTTCGACGCGATGATCATCTTCGCGCGTACCAAGGCCGGCACTGAAGAACTGGCCAGCAAGCTGCAGGCCCGTGGCCTGGCCGCTGCGGCCATCAACGGTGACATGCAGCAGGCCCAGCGTGAGCGCACCATCGCCATGCTGAAGGAAGGCAAGCTGGACATCCTGGTCGCCACCGACGTGGCTGCCCGCGGCCTGGACGTGGAGCGCATCAGCCACGTGCTGAACTACGACATCCCGTACGACACCGAAAGCTACGTGCACCGCATCGGCCGTACCGGCCGTGCCGGCCGCAGCGGCGAGGCGATCCTGTTCGCCACCCCGCGCGAGAAGGGCATGCTGCGCCAGATCGAGCGCGCCACCCGCCAGCCGATCGAAGAGATGCAGCTGCCGAGCGTGGAAGCGGTCAACGACACCCGCATCAACAAGTTCACCTCGCGCATCAGCGAAACCCTCGGCGCCGGTGGCCTGGACTTCTACCGCCAGCTGCTGGAGCGTTTCGAGAACGAGCAGAACGTGCCGGCCATTGAAGTGGCTGCCGCGCTGGCCAAGATGCTGCAGGGTGACACCCCGTTCCTGCTGCAGCCGCCGGTGCGTGCCCCGCGTGAAGAGCGCGCACCGCGCGAACGCTTCGACCGTGGTGACCGCCCGGAACGTGGCGATCGCTTCGACCGCAACGAGCGTGGTCCGCGCTTCGAGCGTGGCCCGCGCCGTGACGACGCCGAAGGTGGTTTCGAGCAGCGCCCGCGCCGCGAGGTTCCGCCGCGTGGTGCGCCGGAGCAGGGCATGGAGACCTACCGCATTTCGGTCGGCCACCAGCACGGCGTGAAGCCGGCCAACATCGTCGGCGCCATCGCCAACGAAGCTGGCCTGGAAAGCCGTTTCATCGGCCGCATCGACATCCACGATGACTTCTCGCTGCTGGACCTTCCGGCACAGATGCCGCCGGACGTGCTGTCGCACCTGCAGAAGGTGTGGGTGTCCGGCCAGCAGCTGCAGATGCGTGCGCTGGCCCCGGGTGAAGACACCAACCCGGCCCCGCGTCCGTTCAAGCCGCGCTTCGACAAGCGTGGCCCGGGCGGCCCGGGTGGCCCGCGTCGCGGTGGCCCGGGCGGTCCGGGTGGCCACGGTGGCGACCGCGGCGGTGACCGCGACAGCCGCCCGCCGCGTCGTGACGGCTTCAAGCCGCGCGGCCCGCGCAGCTTCTAAGCCGCACCTGCGGTCCTGAACAACGCCAGCCTCCGGGCTGGCGTTGTCCGTTATGGGCCTGGAAAAGGGGACGGAGGGGATTAAGTCGTTTATGCCCGGCAGTGCGCTTATGCCGAAAACGACTTAATCCCCTCCGTCCCCTTTTCGCATGGCAAACACATTGCCGGTCATAGGCTGGGCCGGTTCCAAGGGAGGTTGTCACCGCAGCACATTCGGGGGGATCCGGGATGGGTAGAAGTGGCACGGACCAGCAGAGCCGGCGGGTGCCGATGACCCGTGGCCTGGGATTGCGCTTTGCGTTGTTGACGGGCATGGCGATCGGGTTGGTCGCGCTGTCCGCGTTGATCCAGGAACTGCAGGCGGCCTCGACGGCCTGGATTGCCGGCCAGGGCTACTGGTCGCGGGGGCAGCAGGATGCGACCGCTGCGCTGAGCCGCTACCTGGCGCGTGGCGATGCGCAGGACCTGGATGACGCGCGCCAGGCCCTGCGGATTCCGTTGGGGGATCTGCAGGCCCGGCTGGCGCTGGAACAGGCGGTACCGGACGAGGAGAAGGCCCGGCAGGGTTTCCTGCAGGGCGGCAACGCGCGCGCCGATATTCCGCGCCTGGTGTTCTCGTTCCGCTACGCCCGTGACCTGGGAGCATTCCGCGAAGCCACTGCACTGTGGCGGCAGACCGATGGTGATCTGGAGGCTGTGCAGGCCCTGGTCGCCGAGCTGCAACGGAGGCATGCGGCAGGTGAACTGCCCGTGGCCGACCGCAATCGCTACCTGCAGCAGCTGCGGGATCTCGACCGCCGCCTGCAGGTGCAGGCCCAGGCGTTCTCGCAGGCGCTGCTGAGGATGGCCACCATGGTCCGGATCGCGACGCTGGTGGTCGGTGGCCTGTCGGTGCTGGCGATCAGCCTGATGGCGGTGGCGCTGGCGCGTCGTGTCGGCAAGGATCTGACCGAGCACGAAAGCCGCTTTCGTGCGGCGTTCTACCAGGCCAACGTGGGCATGCTCAAGCTCGACACCGATGGCAAGGTGATCGAAGCCAACCAGGCGATGGCCGATATCCTCGATTATCGACGTGACATGCTGCTGCAGATGTCACTGCACGACCTGCTGATGGAAGGCGAGCTGGTCATCGATGGGGTGGGCCGCATCGACTGGGACCGGCAGCTGCGGCCAAGCGAACTGCGCTTCCGGCGCCGCGACGGCAGCCTGGTCTGGGGGCGTTGGAGTGGTACCGGCGTGCACAGCAGTGGTGGCCTGTCGGTGTTCGCGATCATCGAGGATGTCAGCCAGAACCACGCATTGGCACGTGAGATCGAGCATCACGCCAGCCACGATCCGCTGACCGGCCTGATCAACCGTCGCGAGATCGAGCGGCTGCTGGAACGTTCGCTGCTGCAGGTGCGCAGCGAGGGCGGCACGCATTCGCTGTGCTACATCAACCTGGATCACTTCAAGCTGGTCAACGACAGCTTCGGCCACGCTGCGGGTGACCAGATGCTGCGCAGTTTCGCCGATTACCTGGTGGCGGCGGTGCGTGATGGCGACTGGGTCGGCCGGCTGGGTGCCGACGAGTTCGCGGTGTTTCTCGCCCATGCCGGCCAGGACGAAGCCAAGCGCGTGCTGCAACGGGTGATCCGCAACCTGGGGCAGGCGACCTTCCCGATCAGCGAGGGCAGTCCGCAGCTGAGCTGCAGCATCGGCGTGGTCGAGGTCAGTGCCGATGCGCCGGACGTGAACTGGTTGATGAGTGCCGCCGACAGCGCCTGCTATGCGGCCAAGCAGGCCGGGCGCAACCGCGTGCACTGCTTCAATGAGAACCGCATGGCGCTGGAGGAACGGCGGCAGGAGGCCGAGCGCCTGCAGGGCGTCAGCCTGGCGATGGCCGAAAACCGCATGCTGCTGTATGCACAGCGCATCGCCCGCGTGGGCGATCCGTCCTACCTGCACTACGAGGTGCTGGTGCGCATGCGTGGTACCGATGGCAGCCTGCATCTGCCCGGCCAGTTCATGCCGGCGGTGGAGCGATACGGCATGGCGGTGGCGCTGGACCGGCACGTGCTCGGGCTGCTGTTCCGCCACCTGCAGGTATGCCCGGCGCACGTGCGCCAGCTGGGCCTGTGCAACGTCAATGTGTCCGCGCAGTCGATCGCCGAACCGGGGTTCCTTGCCTTCGTCTGCGACCTGCTCGAGCGCAACCGCGCATTGGCCTCCAAGCTGTGCTTCGAGATCACCGAGACCGCAGCGATCAGCAATCTCAGTCAGGCCCGGGCGTTCATCGACGCCGTGAAGGCGCGCGGCTGCCGGATGGCGCTGGATGACTTCGGCTCCGGCCTGTCCTCGTTCGGCTACCTGCGCCAGCTGCCGGCCGACATCCTGAAGATCGATGGTGCGTTCGTGCGCGACATGGATACCGATCCGGTCAGCCACGCCACCGTGCGCGCGATCAGCGAGCTGGGACGTGAGCTGCAGATGGAGGTGGTGGCCGAATGGGTGGAGACCGCCGAAGTGGCGGGTGCGCTGACCCGGCTCGGTGTGCAGGGCCTGCAGGGCTACGCGATCGAGCGGCCGCAGCCGCTGGAACGGATGACCCTGGCCGATCTGCGCCCGGTGCGGCTGGTCGCGGTGAAAGGGCCGCAGGGGGCTGGCTGAATGGCTTGGCGGCGACTTTGGTCTACACGTGCGACGCACGTCCGGCTGCGATAATGCGCGCCAGGGGCGACGCGCAGTGGGCGCGGACGTAAGCAGGAACAGGATGTGGCGTGGGCGTCAGGCAGTGGCAGTACGGAACAGGAGCGGTGCTGGTCGTACTGCTGGTGTGGTTGGCGATGCCGTGGCCGCTTCAGGCCGCCGTGGCCGTGTCGGGCCGCGATTATCTGCTGGTGGGGGGCGCCACCGACGAACCGACCCCACATCGAGCATGCACGCCGCAGATGCTGTCCGGTTCCCGCCAGCAGGTGCTGGTACCGGCTCCGCAGGAAGGCTGGTCGGGCCAGCCACAGGCGCTGGATGTATTCAATGTCTTTGCCGGCGAAGTGCGGGTCCAGCACGGCGACCGCGAAATCTGCGGCAACATGCACGACGCCCGCACCCGCGACTCGCGCTTCCGCGCAGGCATCGGCCTGGTTGCGGTGCCGCCGGCGGGCAGCCACGCGCCGTTCCTGGTCTCCTGGCAGACGCCGCTGAAGGCGCGCTGGGTACCGACCCTGCGGCTGGGCGCGCCCAGCCCGGTACAGCAGAACGACACCGCCCGCCTGCTGATGCGTGCTGCCTGCATCGCTGTGGCGATCGCATTGGCGCTGTCGGCATTGATGGCCTTCCTGACCACGCGCGATCGCAGTTTCCTGGTCTACGTTGCCGGCACCACGGTGCTGGTGCTGTGGCAGGCCATCCTCGGCGGCCTCAGTGGCTACCCGGAGCCGTGGCTGCCGGTGGGGGAGCGCGGGGCCTGGTGGCTGCTCTCGCTGACCGCTGCGACCCAGGCGCTGGTACTGCCGGCACTGTGGCGGCTGAACGGCGGTGACCGCGTATGGCCACGATCGCGGCCATTGCAGGCGACCGTGCTGTGGGGCCTGCTGGCGCTGGCCGTACTGGTGCCGTGGCTGCGCTGGGAACAGCTGGCCTGGGTCGCGCAGGGCCTGCAGGTGTCCTATCTGCTGGGGTGTGGCCTGGCACTGCTGATGGGCGTATGGGCCCGTTGGCGCGGCGACCGCTGGGCGCAGGCTGGACTGGCCGCATTGGCACCGATGCTGGTCCTGATCATCGCCGATGCCTGCCGTGCGGAATGGCTGCTGGAGTACCGGGTCGAAGCACTGCAGCTGTCGGTGACCTGGCTGCTGATGATGGCCGCCTATGCCATGAACCAGCGGCTGGGCCGGCTGCGCCAGCAGCGCGATGAACTGCGCCAGCTGGCCGAAACCGACGGCCTGACCGGACTGCCGAATCGCCGCGCCGGCCTGCAGCAGCTGGCCCGTCACCTGGCACAGGTTGACCGTGAGCGCGGCCCGCTGGTGATCGGCTTCCTCGATATCGATCTGTTCAAGGACATCAACGACCGTCACGGCCATGCCGTGGGTGATCAGGTACTGGTGGCGGTGGCACGCGCGCTGCGCGCTGCGGTGCGCAGCCAGGACGAAGTGGTGCGGATGGGCGGCGAGGAGTTCCTGCTGCTGATGCCCGGCATGCCGCGCGAGGCGGCGTCGGCGCGGCTGGACCGCCTGCGCCAGCGCATCACCGAGGCCGGGCGGGCGCTGCAGGTGCCGGGGCTGGAGGTGACCGCCAGCATCGGACTGGCGCAGTGGCGGCCGGGTGAGGATGATCTGGCCGCGCTGCTGCGGCGGGCCGACCATGCCATGTACGTGGCCAAGCGGGCGGGTCGCAACCGGGTGTTCGACGGCGAAGAGCTCGATCCGCCGGCCCCGGCATGAAGCGCAGCGGGCGGCGATGCCGGATAATAGGGCGATGACCACCCGACTCAACAAACATATCGCCGACACCGGCTTCTGCTCCCGCCGCGAGGCCGATCGCCTGATCGCCGCGCGCCGCGTCACCGTCAACGGCCACGCGGCCGGTACCGGTGCGGTGGTGGGCGAGGAAGACCAGGTGCTGGTCGACGGCCAGCCACTGCGCGCGCGCGTCGCACGCAAGCCCGGCGCCCGCCGCCACGTCTACATCGCGCTGAACAAGCCGGTGGGCGTCACCTGCACCACCGAAACCTCGGTCAAGGGCAACATCGTCGACTTCGTCGGCCATGAACAGCGCATCTTCCCGGTCGGCCGCCTGGACAAGGAGTCCGAAGGCCTGATCCTGATGACCAGCAACGGCGACATCGTCAACCAGATCCTGCGTGCCGAGAACGGCCACCAGAAGGAGTACCTGGTGGCGGTGAACAAGCCGGTCACCGACGAGTTCCTGCGTGGCATGGCGCGCGGCGTGCGCATCCACGACCAGATGACGCTGCCGTGCAAGACCTCGCGCATCGCCAAGTTCGGATTCCGCATCACCCTGCAGCAGGGACTGAACCGGCAGATCCGCCTGATGGCGGCCGAGTTCGGCTATCGGGTGACCCAGCTGCGCCGCGTGCGCATCGACAACATCAAGATCGGTGCGCTGAAGCCGGGCCAGTGGCGCAACCTGACTGAACAGGAGCTGCAGGGACTGCTGCCCAAGCAGCTGGACTGGTAAACGGCTTCTGTAGAGCCGAGCCCATGCTCGGCTGCTCTTCTGTCCGGGTGCAGCCGAGCATGGGCTCGGCTCTACATCGGCTAGACTCCGCAGTGACCTGCCGGAATGTGACGCTGCATGATCAAGCCCGACAAGCCTGCCAACGAAGCCCTTCGGCTCGAGGCGCTGTACCGCTACCGGATCCTTGATTCGCAGCGCGAGAAGTCATTCGACGACCTGGTGGCGATCGCCAAGGCGGTCTGCGGTACCTCGATGGCGGCGGTGACCCTCATCGACGTCGAACGGCAGTGGTTCAAGTCGATCCAGGGCATCGACGCGGCGGAGAACCTGCGCAGCGAATCGATGTGTGGCCACGCCATCCTGCAGCCGCAGGAAATCATGGTGGTCGAGGACGCGTTGCAGGACATCCGCTTCCACGACAACCCGGTGGTGACCGGCGACCCGCACATCCGCTTCTACGCCGGTGCGCCATTGATCAGTTCCGATGGACTGCCTCTGGGCACGCTGTGCGTGTTCGATGCACATCCGCAGCACCTGCCCAGCGACAAGGCCGAGGCACTGGCCGCACTGTCACGGCAGGTGATGCTGGTGATGGAGCTGCGCCGTTTCGCGCTCGACATCCAGAAGCACATGCTGGAACGCGATGACTACGAGCGCCTGCTGTCGGAGTACCAGGACGTGCTGCTGGCGCAGAATGCCGACCTGGCCGAGCAGAGCCGCACCGATGCGTTGACCGGCCTGCCCAACCGCCGCGCGATGGCGGCGGCGCTGGAAGAGGCTGTGGTGGAGATCGATGGGCAACCGGGCGTGGCCTGCGTGGCGCTGCTCGACATCGACCATTTCAAGCACATCAACGATTTCCAGGGGCATGCCACCGGCGACCGGGTGCTGGCCGAGCTGGGCGTGCTGCTGCGCTCGCATTTCGCTGGCCGTGGCATGGCGGCGCGTTATGGCGGCGAAGAGTTCGTGGCGGTGATGCCGGGCACCGATCTGCGCACGGCCGAACTGCAATGCGAATTCCTGCGCCTGGCCGTGGCGGATCTTCCGCTGGGTTTCCCGGTCACGATCAGCATCGGCGTTGCCCAGCATCACGCCGGTGAAAGCGTGGACGCGATGCTGGCCCGTGCCGACAAGGCGCTGTACCGCGCCAAGGGCAATGGCCGCAACCGGGTGGAGCTGGCGGGCTGAAACACCGGCGACTCGCGCGCTGAACGCATGCGACGTGCGGATGATTCGATGCCGTTCCAGTAGATCCACGCCATGCGTGGATGCTCTTCCCGATTCACGTCGCGTCGCAGCTCCTGCGATCAGAACCGGCCAGCATGACGTCCCTGTTTCCACGGACACCAGCCATGCTGCAGACCCTGGCCATCGCCCACTATCGCTCGCTGCACGGGCTGGTACTGCCGTTGCAGCAGTTGAACGTGGTGACCGGTGACAACGGTAGTGGCAAGTCCAGCCTGTACCGCGCGCTGCGCCTGCTGGCGGAGACCGCGCAGGGCGGCGTCGCGGCGGTGCTGGCCCGTGAAGGTGGGCTCGGTTCGGCGCTGTGGGCCGGTCCCGAATCCATCGATCGTCGGGTCGCGGCCGGCGAGATCCCGCTGCAGGGAGGGCCCCGGCAGTCATCGGTGGGGCTGAAGCTGGGCTTCACCACCGACGAGTTCGGCTATGCCATCGACCTGGGCTACCCGCCACCCAGCCGTTCGGCGTTTGCGCTGGATCCGCAGATCAAGGCCGAGGCGATCTGGGCCGGGCCGTTCCTGCGCAGCGCCAATCTGCTGGTCGATCGTCGCGGGGCGATGGTACGGCAACGCCATGCGCGCGGCTGGGATCTCGTGGATGACCGGTTGTCGCTGTTCGACAGCCTGTTCACCCAGGTCGGCGATCCACAGCGCATGCCGGAAACCATCGCCATGCGTGAGTACATCCGCCGCTGGCGCTTCTACGACCATTTCCGCAGTGACGCCGATGCCCCGGCGCGGCAGCCGGCGATGGCTACGCGCACGCCGGTACTGCACCACGACGGGCGGGATCTGGCGGCGGCCTGGGTGACCATTCTCGAGATCGGAGATCCGGTCGCACTGGCACGCAGCGTTGATGATGCCTTCCCCGGCGCCACGGTCGGCTTCGGGGAACTGGACGGTCGATTGGCCCTGCGCTTCCACCAGCCGGGGCTGCTGCGGCCGCTGTCGATGGCCGAACTGTCCGACGGCACGCTGCGCTTCCTGCTGCTGGCCGCGGCACTGCACACGCCACGCCCGCCACCGCTGCTGGTGCTCAACGAGCCGGAGACCAGCCTGCATCCGGACCTGCTGCCAGCGCTGGCGCGACTGATCATCGCTGCAAGTGCACGCAGCCAGGTATGGGTGGTCTCACACGCCAGCCGCCTGATCGCAGCACTGGAGCAGGCGCCCGGCTGTCATTCGCTGCATCTGCACAAGGAACAGGGGCGCACGCTGTTGAGCGGGCAGGGCCTGCTGGACGCTCCTGCATGGCACTGGCCGCAGCGTTGATACGGCCATCCACGCCCGGCGCGGAGGCACTCAATCGGCGATGTTGCGTGCCTCGGCCGTACCAAGAATTTCCGGATGCTGCACCGGCTTGCGACGGTTCAACAACGGATGCAGGAATACCGCGCCGACGATGATCGCCACGCCCAGGTAGAACCACGGGGTGACTTCGTGCTGCTCGCGCAGCAGCACTACCGCCAGCACCACCGCATAGACCGGCTCCAGGTTGGTCACCAGCTGCACCGTATAGGCGCTCAGGTGGCGCAGTGCGACCAGGGCCAGGGCGAACGGCAGCAGCGTGCAGAACCCGGCCAGCACCAGCAGCAGGATGCCGTCGTGCAGGTCCGGGACCACCCACAGTGGGCTGGCCAGCGCCGGCAGCAGGTAGGGCATCAGCGGTGCCAGCAGGGTCAGGGTGAGGGTGCCCGCACCCAGCTCCAGCGCGGTGACCGTGAGCGGGTCGGCGTGGCTGACCATGCGCTTGTTGAGCGAGCCGAACACCGCCACCAGCAGCGCCGATATCGCGCCGATCAACACGCCCAGGCGCATGCCATCGGGCACGCCACCGACCACCAGTGCCACGCCCGGCAGCACCGCCAGGCCGAACGCCAGTTCACGCAGCTGGAACGGCCGCTTGGCGACCCAGGGTTCGATGATCGAGGTGAACACCGGTGCCAGCGCGATGCAGGTGGCGGCCACCGAAGCGTTGGCCAGTTTCACCGCGCCGTAGAAGGTCAGCCAGTGCAGGGCGACCAGCGCACCGATGCCGGCGTAACCGGCCACCAATCGCAAGGGCAGGGTGCGCAGTCCGCGCCAGACCCGCGGCAGCAGGGCCAGCATCGCTGTCACCAGCAGCATGCGCCACCACACCAGCGGCAGCGCCGGCAGGGTGATCAGCTTGCCGAGGATGGCAGTGACGCCCCACAGCAGGACACAGAAGTGGATCTGCCACAGCGCTTTGCGGGTGTCGGGTGTGCTCATCCGCCTATTGTGAGGCAAGGCGATGACCGCAGCGCTATCCGCGTGAGGAATTGCTGGCCCCGTCTACCCGTTGCTGCAGGACCATCGCCGCTGCAGGGTTGCGTGCCTTGCCAGCACCGATGCACAGCAGCTAGACCTCGCGCGGGGTTTCCGGAGCCGGCGCGGCCAGGCAGGGCAGGTCCTCCACCGGCTCGCCGCGGGACCAGCGGCGTGCGCGTTCCGCCCAACGCTGCTGCACCGGCGCCGGCAGGCCCTCGTTCAAGCGGGCCTGGCTGCGCTTGATCCGTGCGTAGACGAAACCGGCACTGACGTCACCGTGCAGGGGGGCCTCGTCGCTGTCCTCGATCACCAGCGCCACGCCGTGTCGACGGGCGGCGGCGACCAGTGCCGGGCCATGTGCCTCGGCGTTGCGGACCTCCAGCGCATGCTGCAGCGACACCCCTTCCAGCTGTTTCGGCAGCTGCGCCATCAGCGCGCCCAATGCATCGGCATCGGCCGGATGGCGCGGATCGAACTGCCACAGCAACGGGCCGAGCCGGTCACCGAGCGCCAACGCCGCCTCAAGGAACGGTGCGGCCGCCTCCACGGTGCTGGACAGGTCACGGCGCTGTACCAGGTAGCGTGGCGCCTTCATCGAAAACCGGAAGCCTTCCGGCGTCTGCGCGGCCCACTGCGCACACTGCGCCGCAGTGGGCGTGCGGTAGAAGGTGCCGTTGATTTCGATGCAGCGCAGGGCGCGGCTGGCATGGGCCAGCTCTTCGCGCTGCGGCAGGCCTGGCGGATAGAACATGCCGCCACGCCATTCGGGAAACACCCAGCCACCGATGCCGCAGCGGATCTCCGCCGGACGGGCGGTCGCGGTCACTGGCCGTGGTCCGCGCGCCACGGGTCGTAGCTGCCGAACCACCACAGATAGCCTTCCGGGTCGGCGCAGGCGTAGCCGCGTCCGCCGTAGTCCTGGTCAGCAATGTCGATGACGATGCGTGCCCCGGCGGCCTTGGCCCGGGCGTAGTGCGCATCGGCATCGGTGACGATCACGCAGGCGCTCTGGGTCTGGCGGCCGCCGACCTCGTCAGGCATCGCCGCATGCTGGTTCCACTCGCTTTCCTTGTCGGCCGAGCCGAGCATGATCATGCCGTGGCCGAAGGTGAGCTGCGCATGGAACACCGTATCGCCCTCCGCGTAGACGGCCTGGGCATGGAAGCCGAAGGCGCGCTGCAGCCAGTCGATGGCCGCCTGCGCGTCGCGATAGCGCAGGCATGGAATGATGGTGGATCCGTTGTCTGGTTGGCCGTTCCCGCCCATGGCACCCCTCCTATGGCACAGGGCAGGCTGCGCCGCAGACCGTTACCATCCTGCGAAACCCTGGTGACGGCCTGCACATGGCCGCTACCCCTGTTCGGAGATGGTGCTGGATGAAAACCTGGATTGGAGGAGCCGTGCTGCTGGCATGCACGACCATGGCAAGCGCGGCGACCCCGGCGCAGCTGCAGGACCTGGATGCGACCGTCGAGCGCGTGCGCGCGCAGTTCGACGTGCCCGGCGTCGCCGTGGCCGTGGTCAAGGACGGCCAGGTGGTGCTGGAACGCGGCTGGGGCGTGCGCGAGCAGGGCAAGCCGGAACCGGTGCAGGCCGATACGCTGTTCGCCATTGCTTCCAACACCAAGGCGTTCACCGCCACTTCGCTGAACCTGCTGGCCGAGGACGGCAAACTGAAGATGGACGACAAGGTGATCGACCACCTGCCGTCGTTCCGCATGTCCGATCCGTTCGTGACCGGGCAGATGACGATCCGCGACCTGCTGTCGCATCGCAGCGGGCTGAGCCTGGGTGCCGGTGACCTGCTGTTCTGGCCGACCACCTCGTACAGCAATGCCGAAGTGGTGGAGCGGCTGGGCCAGGTGCCGCTGAAGGGTGGTTTCCGCGAGGGCTATGCCTACGACAACATCCTGTACGCGGTCGCCCAGCAGGTGATCGAGCACGTTTCCGGCATGAGCTACCAGCAGTTCCTGCAGACCCGCGTCTTTGACAAGGTGGGCATGGTTGGCACGCGCTACAACGCCGACCACCTGAAGCCGGGCGACAAGGCGGCGGTCGGCCACGCCAAGTACGATTTCAAGGACCTGCGCACTGTCGCGCCGCTGACCTGGTCGAACAATGCCGGCGCTGGTGGCATCTATTCCAGTGCGCACGACATGGCACGCTGGATGCAGGTGCAGCTGGCCGAAGGAAAGCTGGCCGACGGCACTGCGCTGTTCAGCGAAAAGAGCCAGCAGCAGATGTGGCGGATGATCACCCCGCAGTCGATCCCGGCGCCGAGCGTGCCGGAGCTGGCGCCGGCGCGGGCCAACTTTGCCGGCTACGGCGAAGGCTGGAGCCTGAGCGATTACCGCGGGCAGAAACTGGTCTGGCACACCGGTGGCTGGCCGGGCATGGTTTCGCGGCTGACCCTGGTGCCGGGCGAGAAGCTGGGCGTGGTGGTGCTGACCAACCAGGAAGTGGGCGCGGCGTTCAACGCGATCACCCTGAGCGTGCTTGATGCCTATCTGGGCGGCGAGAAGCACGACTGGGTGGACGCCTATGCCAAGGCCGTGGCCAAGGGCCAGGACAAGGCCGACGAGGCCTGGGCCAAGCACCAGAACGCGCGCGACAAGGGCAGCAGGCCATCGCTGGCACTGGCCGGCTACACCGGCACGTTCCGCGACCGCTGGTACGGCGACATGCAGATCAGCGCCCAGGGCAAGGGCCTGCGCCTGCGCTTCATGAAGACCGCACAGCTGAGCGGCCGGCTGGAGCACTGGCAGCACGACACCTTCATCGTGCGCTGGGACGACCGTTCGCTCAACGCCGACGCGTTCGTGAACTTCAGCCTGGATCCGGACGGCAAGGTGCGCGAGGTGCGCATGCAGTCGATCTCCGACCTGACCGATTTCAGCTTCGATTTCCAGGACCTGCTGTTCACCCCGGTGAAATGACGCCGCGGGGCGTGGCCCGGCACTACCGGAGCGGTGGCGATCCTCGGCTGGCGTACACATCCGGCGTGGGATACTCCGCCGCTTGCAAGAGGCGAGGGAATGCGATGTTCCGTTGGTTTGAATCCCTGATTCCGGTGTTCCCGCCCGTGGATGGGCGCATGCCGCCGCGCAAGGTGCTGCCGTTCTACCTGCACTACCTGCGCCCGGTGTGGCCGGTGCTGCTGGCCACGCTCATCGCCGGCCTGCTGCTGGCGCTGGTGGAAGTGGCGATGTTCGATTACCTGGGCCGCATCGTCGACATGGTCGCCGAGCAGCCCGGTGCCGACTTCTTCAAGCGCCATGCCAACGACCTGGGCTGGATGCTGTTCATCACGGTCATCGCGCGGCCGATCCTGGTCGGCCTGCACAACCTGCTGGTCAACCAGGCCATCGTGCCCGGCCTGAGCAACCGCTCGCGCTGGCTGATGCACAACTACGTGGTGCGGCAGAGCCTGAGCTTCTTCCAGAACGACTTTGCCGGCAGCGTCGCCAACCGGGTGATGCAGACCGGTACCTCGCTGCGCGAATCGGCGGTGCAGATGGTCGATTCGCTCTGGTACATCGTGGTCTACACCGGCACCGCGCTGTACCTGTTCGCGCAGGCCGACTGGCGGCTGATGGTGCCGCTGATCCTGTGGCTGCTGGCCTATGCGGTGATCCTGGTCTACTTCGTGCCGCGCGCGAAGGAACGGGCCTGGATTGCGTCCGAAGCGCGTTCCAAGGCGATGGGCCGCATCGTCGATGGCTACACCAACATTCCCACGTTGAAGCTGTTCGCCCATGGCGGGCGCGAGCAGGCCTACGTGGCCGAGTCGATCCAGGAACTGGCGGTCAAGCACCGCGCGCAGACCCGGGTGACCACCGGCATGGACCTGACCATCGCCATCGTCAACGGTTTCCTGATCGCCGGTACCTGCGGGCTGGCGCTGTGGCTGTGGAATGGCGGCCACATCACCGTCGGTGCGATCACCCTGGCGACCGGTCTGGTGATCCGCATCCACAACATGTCCGGCTGGATCATGTGGACCATCAACGGCATCTTCGAGGACATCGGCACGGTGCAGGACGGCATCACCACCATCGCGCAGCCGCTGACGGTGCAGGATCGCGAGGATGCGGTCCCGTTGCAGGTGACCCGTGGTGGCGTGCACTTCCAGGACATCCATTTCCACTACGGCAAGAAGGGCAGCGTGATCGCCGGCCTCGACCTGGTGGTGAAGCCGGGCGAGAAGATCGGCCTGGTCGGTCCCTCGGGTGCCGGCAAGTCGACCCTGGTCAATGTGCTGCTGCGCCTGTACGACCTGGAAAGCGGCCGCATCCTGATCGACGGCCAGGACATTGCCTACGTCACCCAGGAAAGCCTGCGCCAGCAGATCGGCGTGGTTACCCAGGACACGTCGCTGCTGCATCGCTCGATCCGCGACAACCTGCTGTACGGTCGCCCCGACGCGACCGATGCGCAGTTGCGCGCAGCCGTGGCCAAGGCGCGTGCCGAAGCCTTCATCGATACGCTGGTGGACGGGCAGGGGCGTCGTGGCTACGACGCACATGTCGGCGAGCGCGGCGTGAAGCTGTCCGGTGGCCAGCGCCAACGCATCGCCATTGCCCGCGTGCTGCTGAAGGACGCACCGATCCTGGTGCTGGACGAAGCAACCTCGGCACTGGACTCGGAAGTGGAAGCGGCGATCCAGGACAGCCTGGATGAGCTGATGGGCGGCAAGACGGTGATCGCGATCGCGCACCGGCTGTCGACCATCGCGCGCATGGACCGGTTGGTGGTGATGGACCAGGGACGCATCGTCGAGACCGGCACCCATGCCGAGCTGATTGCAGCCGGTGGCCTGTACGCACGGTTGTGGGCGCGGCAGACCGGTGGATTTGTTGCTGCCGATCAATGATCGCTTCGGGGTCGGATCCCTTTCCGCAGGAAAGGGCTCTGACCCCAGCGTGTTTCCGGAGACCTGCATGATCCGCCCCCTGCGCTCCCTGTTGCTGGCACTCAGCCTGGTTGCCACGGTTGCCACGGTTGCCACGGCTGCGCCGGCACCCATGGACGGCGACCAGCTCAAGCAGGTCGTCCTGCTCAGCCGTCACAACCTGCGCGCGCCGGTGGTAGCCTCCGGCGCGCTGGCCAATGCGACGCCCGAGGCCTGGCCGCGCTGGGAGGTGGCACCGGGCGAGCTGACTACCAAGGGAGGCGTGCTGGAGGTCTACATGGGCCGCTACATCGCCCAGTGGCTGCGCCAGGCGCAGCTGTTGCCGGTGTCGGGTTGCCCGCAGGAGGATGACTTCCACGCGTACGCCAACAGCCTGCAGCGCACCCAGGCCACCGCGCAGTTCTTCGTTGCCGGTGCCTTCCCGGGCTGCCATGTTGCGGTCGAGCAACGCATGCCGCTGGGCACGATGGACCCGCTGTTCAATCCGGTGATCCACCGCGATGACGCGGCGTTCCGCGCACGTGCGGCATCGGCGATGCAGCAGGCGCTGTCCGCATCCGATCTGGCACCGGCACTGTCCGTGGTGGAGGAGATCACCCGCTATCCGCAGTCGGCGGCATGCAAGGGGCACAACGACTGCCATCTGGCGCTGTCCGACACCACCTTCAGCGCGGAACCGGGAAAGGAGCCACGCGTCTCCGGATCACTGGCTCTGGCCAGCGGGCTGGTCGATGCCTTGTTGATGGAGCACTACCAGGGCAGTGGCATCCCCCGCGAAGGCTGGGGCCGGTTGACCACCGAGGCGCAATGGCAGGCGCTGGCGCAGATCCGCAACCGCTACCAGGACATCCTGTTCGGAACGCCCGAGGTGGCGCGGGATGTGGCCGGACCGTTGCTGGCACGCGTGGATGCGTTGCTGGAAGATCCCGCATCGCCGAAAGTGAGCCTGCTGGTCGGTCACGATTCCAATATCGGTTCGGTGCTGGCGGCGTTGGGAATCAGCGACTACAGCCTGCCGGGCCAGTACGAGAAGACGCCGATCGGCGGCCTGCTGCAGTTCGAGCGCTGGCGTGATCGCCACAGCGGGGTGGAACGGATCCGCCTGGCCTACGTCTACCCGACCACCGCGCAGCTGCGCGATGCGCTGTCGCTGACCAACGCGCAGCCGCCGGGCCGCGTCGCGCTTCGTGTGCCGGGGTGCGCGGCTCAGGGGTGCACCGTCGCCGAGTTCCAACGCCTGCTGCATCCGGCATCGCGCTGAGGCACGCTGCTAACGCAGCGGCGTGCGCACGATGCCATGCGTGGCCATCAGCGTAAGGTCGCCGCCGAGCCGTGGCGAGTGGAACGGGCCGAGTGCATGCGCGGCATTGAACAGGCCGCCATCCGGTGATCGCAACCGGTAGAACTCGACCCAGCCGCTGGCCTGCAGGGGCAGCTGTGCAACGCCGGTGTGTTCGTTGAACCATGCAGGGTCCTTGCTGCCTTCGATGACGCGGCGGGCAAGGCGGTCGATGGCGTGATCCCCGCTGGCGTACCCGTCCTGGCCGTGCAGCCGCGCCAGCTCAGCCATCATCACCAGCGGCGCCAATGCGTAGTCGTGGTAGTGCAGGGCACGCTGTCCACGGGTCATCTCCAGCGGCAGGCTGCCATCGTCCTGGATGTCATCGATGCCCTTCTGGAAGGCGGCGTGGCCGGCCTGCCACAAGGCCTCGTCGTCGGTGGCCAGGCCGGTGGCCAGTACGCCCAGACCGCCCCAGTAGTAGTGGTTGTTGCGGCGCCGTTTCGGGTTGTCCCAGTACGCCAGGTTGGCCCGTGCCAGCTTCTGCAGCCACGGATCGATACGCGCGCGCTGCTGCGGGTTGGCCTGGTCATGCACCTTCAGGTAAGCCATGGCTACCGCATCGAGCATCCACTGCCGCATGTAGAGCGACTGATCGTTGTTGACCCGGATCATCTGCCCGAGCATGGCGCCATCATCGGCCCACGCACCCAGCCAGCTCAGCGTGCACTGTGCCGCTGCCGGGTCACCGGTGCGCAGGTAGTCATCGCTCATGCGCGCCACGTCGGCGGCATAGCGGTCCAGCGGCGCAGTGGCGTCCTTGTTCTGCTGGTGCAGTACCGGGTCGATCACCGATCCAGCCTTGTCGGTGTAGTAGCCCAGGGCGCGGATGTCGGGGTATCCAGCCGGTGGCGGGGGGCAGGCGGCGTAGGCAGGGGCGGCCGCCAAGGCAGCGGAGAGGAGGCCAAGGCGTAGCACCAGGGAGGGCATGGGAACCTGCAGGGACGGGGAGGCGATGCGAACGATGCGCCCGGAGTCGTTTGCCAGTTGTGAGGCCGCACAGGCCCGGTTTGCAGGTGTTCAGGACCGGAGTGGCGCCTGAAGCTCAAGAGTCGGCTAGTCTGTCGTCATCAATTCAGCCGGAGGGAGTGGCGATGAGAATCACTGATTTTCTCGTGATGGACGGTGAGGGTGACGAGATCCCTGCTGATCCGCATGGTAACCATGTGGCTTTCAACTGTTTCGAGTGCGGATACCCGGTAGTGGCTGGCTCATTGGAAAACGAGCGGGGCAGCGATGAGGATTGCCCTGCAGCCTGTCGTGGCTGTGGTGCCGAGTACTTCGTGGATCTGCGGCTGGGCTCAAAGAAAATGTACATCCATCTGCTCTGACCCGGCAGTAGCCCAAGCAGGGGCGAATAAAAAAAGCGGCCCGGGTTTCCCCGGGCCGCTCCGCTTCATCTCACACCGTCCCGATCACTCGATCGGCTGGTCCAGCATCAGCTGGCGTGCGAAACGCACCGGCGGGGCGCCGTAGGACAGCACCTGGTCGTGGTAGGCCTTCAGGTTGAACTTGTCGCCCAGCTTCTCCTGCACCGCCTTGCGGGTGTCGAAGTGTTCCTGCGCACCGACGAAGTAGGTCGGCAGCTGCGCCGACGTCAGCTGCGCGCGCACCCACTTGCCGGCGGCTTCGCTTTCCTGCTGGAACGCGTCGTGGGTCATCAGGTGCATCGCCTTTTCGCGATCCCAGTTGTCCACGTGCACGCCCTGGTCGAGGATCGCGTTGGAGATCGTGCGCAGGTAGAACTTCAGCTGTACCAGGTGGAACAGCGGGTCGTTGTTGAGGTAACCCTGCTCCTGCATCATGCGCTCGGTGTAGACCGCCCAGCCTTCGGCGAACAGGCCCGAACGCAGCACCGCACGCAGGGTCGAGGGGAACTTGGCCGAGTGCCAGCCTTCCAGGTAGTGGCCCGGGGTGCCTTCGTGGATGCTCAGCAGGTGGATCATGCGCGAGTTGTATTCACGCAGGAACGAGTCGACCTGCTTCTCGTTCCAGTCGTCCGGAATCGGCGACACGGCGTAGAAGGTCTTCAGGTTCTTGTCCAGCGGGCCCGGCGAATCGCAGTAGGCCACGGCCACGCCACGCTGGAATTCCGGCATCAGGATGATGTCCACCGGCGCATCGGGCAGGGTCACCAGGTCGTGCTCGCGCACGAACGCGGTGGACTGCTCCAGCGCGGCCTTCGCATCGTCGACCACCTTGTCGCGCGCTGGCTTGTCGGCGTAGGCCAGTTCCAGTGCCGCCTCGATCGCCTTCTGCTGCTGCTCGTCGGTCGGCTGGGCCGGCATTTCCGGCGCACCCGGCTTGTCCTTCAGCACGGTCTGCGCGATGCCGTACATGTCTTCGCGCACGCGCTTGAGTTCGGCGCGTGCACGCTCACCGATCTCCTGGCGCGACAGCGAGGAGCTCAGCGCGAACTTCAGCTTCTGGTCGTACTTTTCCGCACCGATGCGGAAGTCGCCCTTGGCATTCGGCACCAGGGTCTTGTCCAGCCAGGTCTGCTGTTCGTCCACGGCCTTCTTCAGGCCGTCGATGGCGGCCTGCAGGCGCTGCTGGTCGGCCTGCGGCAGTTCACCGATGTGCGGGGTGATGAAGGTATCGACGATGCTGAGGATGCCCTTGTTCTGCTTGGCCACCGTCTCGGCATGGATCTTCGGCACGCGGGCCGGATCCAGGTTCTCGCGGGCCTGGGCGAAGATCGCCGGCAGCTTTTCCATGCGTGCGGTGGCCGACTTCAGGCGCTCCGGCAGCGGCGCGAACTCGCGCGCCATCAGGCCGTAGATCGCGCTGCCGGCGATGCCGTTGTACAGCTGCGGGTCCCACTTGCCGGACTGCAGCACTTCGGCGTTCCAGATTTCCGACTGCAGCTGGTTGCGCAGGATCGCTGCGTCCACCTGGTTCTCGCGGCCCAGCTTGGCCACCTCGATTTTGTCCAGCTCGCCCAGCAATGCCTTGTAGGCGGCCACGGTCTTCTGCTGGCCGGCGGCGCTCAGGTCGTCCAGCTCGCTGTCGTAGCGGTGGTCACCGATCTGGGTGGCGCTGACCGGCGAAAGCTGCATCCAGGTGTCCAGGGCGCGCTTGGACAGGTCGGCGAAGGCGGCATCGACCGCCGCGTCACCGGCCTGCTGGCTGGCGGCCGGGGTGGAACCGTTGGTCGGGGCGTCGGCCGGCTGGCAACCGGCCAGGGCGGCGACCAGGGCGAGGGCAAGGAGATGCGGGCGCATCGGCGTTCCTGTACAGGGTCAAACCCCGAGCATAGGGCCCCGGGGCTGCTTTGTCCCCGTGCCATAGGATTACCATGGGCGCAGACAGGGACTCTCCAGCGGAGCGCAGGACATGGAATACCAGGGAAGCTGCCATTGCGGCAGGATCGCATTCACCGTACAGGCCGAGGCGCCAATCAGCGATGTCATCGACTGCAACTGCTCGATGTGCCGCCGCCGCGGCAGCCTGCTGTGGTTCGCCCCGCGCGAGGCGTTCCAGCTGACCACCGATCCGGCGGACGTGGCCACCTATCATTTCAACAAGGCGCATATCGATCACCACCACTGCCGCGAGTGTGGCGTCGCGCCGTACAGTGAAGCGGTGGATCCGCGCACCGGCACGCCGATGGTGGCGGTGAACGTGCGCTGCGTACCGCAGGTGGATCTGGCCACATTGGCCGTCATGTCCTACGACGGAGCGGCACTGTGAGGCCGCTGCACGCGTGGACGCGCGTGGTGGCGATGCCGGTGCTGCTGCTTGCATTGGCAGCCTGCGCCAAACACGGCGATGTGGCGGCCGATGCAGGCGCTACTGCCGCCGAAGCGGCCGTTGCTTCACCGGAGGGCGCATTCCTCGCCTACGAACACGACGTGCAGGTGCAGCTGGAAGCGGCGCAGATCGCACCCCGCATCCAGCAGGTGGCACAGGCCTGCCAGAGCGCGAAGTTCGGTGACTGCGCGGTGCTGCAGGTCGACCAGCGCAGTGGCGAGCAGCCCAGCGGCGAGGTCAAGGTACGCATCGCGCCGAAGGGCGCCGAGCCGTTGATCGCGATGGCCGGTGAAGGTGGCAAACTGCAGTCGCGCAACACGCGTGCCGAGGACCTCGCGCAGGCGGTGGCCGATACGGCACTGACCAAGGCGCGGCTGGAGAAGGAACACGCGCGGCTGCTGTCCTACCAGGACCGCAAGGACCTGAAGATCGAAGACCTGATGGCGATCACCACGCGGCTGTCGGAGATCGAGGCGGGTGTCGAGCAGGCCAACAAGGATGCCGCGCAGCAGCGCCGGCGCATCGATACCCAGCTGGTGACGATCCACTTCGATACCACCTCCGGCCAGCGCAGTCGCAGCGAGATCGGTGAGGCGCTGAGCGAGTCGGGCAGCATCCTCAGCACCAGCGTTGCGTTCCTGATCCGCGCGGTCGCAGCGTTGCTGCCGGTGGGCGTGCTGGCCCTGGTCGTGGCCTGGGGTGTGCGGGCGTGGTGGCGTCGCCGCCGCCGCAGGCTGCCGCCCAGCCTCTGAGGTGAAGGTTGATGCCGGCAACCCGCCGGCATCAGCCCTCGTCGGTCTCGTACTCGACGAACACGTCCAGCTCCAGTGCCAGTTCCTGCACGGCATCGCGCACCTTCTGCGCGGTGCTTTCATTGCCGACTTCCACTTCCAGTTCGTGGATGCCCGGGCCGATGTCATCGGACAGCCCGGCCGAACTGGAATCGTCGTCGTCCATGTGCGGCATCAGGTCGTCGGTTTCCTCGACATGTTCGATGCCCTCCAGGCCGAGCAGCAGGTCGCTGATCGCGCGGGCGTCGTCTTCGGTTCCGGTGATGCGCAGTCGCAGCATGGCCATGGCGTTGATACGGTGTGGGGTTACCTGCAGCCTAGCCAGCGTGAAGCAAAGAGCGGGTGAGGGCGCAGTCAGCCGTGCGTGGCCGGGCGCCCGAGCAGGCTTTCCGGCAACGCGGGAATCGGCGTGCGTTCGTCCTGCGCCTGCTCCAGCAACCAGTCGATGAACAGGCGCGCGGCGTGGCTCGGCGGTTGCCCTTCGGCGTGCACTACGTGATACGCATAGCGCGCTTTCAGTGCCGGGCCGGGCAGGCGTACCACTTCGTAGCGCTGCAGGTAGGGCTGCGCGATGTGGGTGCGTGCCAGCACCGCGCCCATGCCGTACACCGCAGCACGCATCGCATCGGTACTGTCGGCGAAGGTGTGCATCGGCGGCAGTGGCGACGGCGGGCGCACGCCGGCATGGCGGAACCAGTCACGCCAGCCCTGCGGCGACAGATCGGTCAGCAGCGGCAGGTCGGCGATGCGCGCCGGATCGACCAGCGCTTCGACTCCGGCCAGTGCCGGTGAGGCCACCGGGAACAGGTAGTCGTCCATCAGGTGCTGCGCACGCAGGCCCGGCCATTGGCCCAGGCCATAGCGGATACCGACTTCCGGACCGTTGTCGTCGTAGCGGTCCAGCCCGCTGCCGGTGTGCAGTTCGATTCGGATGTGCGGATAGGCCTGGGTGAAGCGTGGCAGCCGTGGCAGCAACCAGCAGTAGGACAGCGAGCGCAGCGTGGTGATCCGCAACGGCACGCTGTCGGCATCCGGTTGCAGGTGATGGGCGACGGCCGCGACATCGGAGAAGGCGGCGCTGGCGGCGTCGGCCAGCTGCCGGCCCTCGGCAGTCAGGCGCACGCCACGGGCGTGGCGCAGGAACAGCCGGGTCTCCAGCACCTCCTCCAGGCGGCGCACATGGTGGCTGACCGCGCTGGCGGTCAGGTGCAGTTCCTGCGCGGCCTGGGCGAAGTTCTGGTGGCGCGCGGCGACCGCGAACACGGCCAGTGCGGGGAGCAGGGAAGGGCGTAGCTGCATGTCGAGCCTCAAACCATATTTGTGGCTGGCAGCGATACTACGCGCTTGTGCGGCGGGCGTCTGCGCCCGATCCTGTCTGCCTTGGCGAGGAACAGACGATGGACGGAGGCAGGGCATGAATGTGGTCCCACAGGTGGCCGAGCGCGACTGGCGCACGCCGCTGGAATTGACCCTGCTGGGCGCCATCTGGGGCTGCTCGTTCCTGTTCATGCGGGTGGCGGTGCCGTCATTCGGCCCGTTCGCGCTGGTCGAGGTGCGGCTGGTGCTGGGTGCGCTGGTGCTGCTGCCGTTCCTGTGGCGGGCGCGTGCGCAGTTTCCGCCGCGGCGCTGGCTGTGGCTGGCACCGATCGGCTTGATCAACTCGGCGCTGCCGTTCGTGCTGTTCGCCTATGCCGCCGAACAGGCACCGGCCGCGATCGGTGCGATCTGCAATGCGATGACGGTGCTGTTCGCCGCGCTGATCGCCTTCCTGTTCTTCGGTGAGAAGATCGGCATGCGCCGTGCTGGCGCGTTGCTGGTCGGATTCGCCGGCGTGGTGGTACTGGCCACGGCCAAGGTCTCTGGCCTGAGTATCGGCACCGCGGTGCTGGCCGGTGCGGCGGCCTCGCTGCTGTACGGTCTGGGCGTGAACCTGGTGAAGCGGCACATGACCGGGCTGCCGTCGGCGGCTGCTGCGGCGGCAACGCTGTCCTGTGCTTCGCTGTGGATGCTGCCGATGGCGGTCAGCCACTGGCCGCAGGCGGCGATTCCGGCCAAGGCCTGGGGCGCAGCGATCGCGCTTGGCGTGGCCTGCACCGGGCTGGCGTTCCTGATGTTCTATCGTTTGATCGGCCGTATCGGCCCGTCGCGTGCGTCGACCGTGACCTATCTGATTCCGCTGTTCGGCGCTGCGTTCGCGTGGTTGTTCCTGGGTGAGCCGGTGACGCTGCAGATGCTGATTGCGGGTGCGTTGATTCTGGGTAGCGTGGCGGTGAGTCAGAAGGGTTGAGGTGTTTTGCACGTGGCGCGTGCTGAAGGCGCTTCATCGTTCATGGGCGTCACTTTTCTTTTCGCGCGAAAAGAAAAGTAACCAAAAGAAACGCGCCGCCAGGTCGCGAGCCGCCGTGCTTCGCACGTCGGTCCCCTGCGCTTCTCGGTGAATCAGGGGACGGTGCCGAACTCGCTGCGCTCAGACATCGGCACCTTTTCGCCCCTGATTCCCCTGCGATGCTCGGCTCACTCAAGGCGGACCCAGATCAAAGACCGCAGCTGCACCCAGTAGATCCACGCCATGCGTGGATGCCTTTGCCGTTGATCTTGACCTTCCAGTCCGCCTTGAGCGAGCCGAGCACCGCAGGTCCGGCGAGGGCGAAGAGGCGCGGGTGTCTGAGCGCAGCGAGTTCCCGCGCCGTCCCTCGACGGGCCGAGGAGCGCAGGGCACCGGTGCGTAGCACCGGCTCGCGGCCGGCGGAACGTTTCTTTTGGTTACTTTTCTTTGCGTACAAAGAAAAGTAACGCCCATGAACGATGAAGCGCCTTCAGCACGCGTAACGTGCGGAAACCATCACCGCACCGGCACCGGAACATTGCAGAGATCGATATGCCCCGCCGGGCGCTTGTAGAAATCATCCACGCGATTGCGACGCGCCTCCACCGTATCGGCGAACGTCTTCGAATCGGTGCGCAGCACCTGGATCGGCGTGCGCTCGGCCGCCGGCACATCGCTGGCGCGGCGGATCGACACGATCGGCGTGCGCAGCTTCGGGTCGGTGTAGAAGCCCATCGGCGCCGGGCCGCGCGGGATCGCGCTGAGCAGTTCCATGCCCTTCAACACGCGACCGACCAGGGTGATGTTGCGGTCCAGCTGGCGCGGCGACTGGCCGGTTACCACATAGAGTTCGGCGCCGATGCTGCTGTCTTCCTCGTTGCTGCGGCCCGCGCCGAGCATGCCGTAGCAATGCGCCAGCCAGGCCTTGCCGGCCTGCGGGTCCTGGCCGACCGGGAAGCCGTCGACGAATCCAGTCTGCGCCGCCCAGCCATCGCGGTCCGGCAGCACGTTCACCTTCAGTCCGGTGCTGGCGCGTTCGAATTCGGCCGGCAGCTTGCGCGCGGCGCTGCCGAACGGTTTGGCCCTGGTCGCGTCATCGGCGTCGGCATCGCCGAACTGCACCACGAAATTGTCCTGCGAGCGGTAGATGCTGGTGCCGTCCCAGAAGTGCTCGTGGGCGAAGGTCTGGATGTTGGCGACATGGCGCGGGGCGAACTGCGGCGCCAGCTCGATGATCACCCGCCCGGCCGGCAGGTCCATGTACAGCAGGTTGGCCGGGTCCGGGGTGCGCCAGTCGCTGGCCGCTGACGCATCGAGGATCTGCTGCGGGCTGCGGTAGGGCATGGCCGCGCCGGCCAGGACGGGCAGCAGGCAGGACAGGGCGAGGGCGGTCAGGGCAAGGCGACGACGGTGCGGCATGGGAACCCCGGAACATGAACGAGGCTTCGATTCTGCGCGAGCGGCCCGGCCACGCCAACCGGCACGATGACTAACGACACATTCGCTATACCGAACTTCGCACTACTGTGGACTTCAACGTAGTGGAGGGCCGGTCATGTCCGAGGACGATGTCCAGCTGAAGAAGTTCCAGAAGGAGCTCAGCGCCGGAACGGTGTCGCTGGCCCTGCTGGCGGTGCTGGCCCGGGCCGGGGAGCCGCTGTACGGCTACCTCATTGCCAAGGAGCTGGAGCGGGTGGGCGAGGGCGTGCTGAGCGGCAAGCAGAGCGCGCTGTACCCGGTGCTGCGCAACCTGGAGGGCGCCGGCCTGCTGGAAAGCCACGTGGAGCCGTCCAGCAGCGGGCCGCCGCGGCGCTACTACCGCATCAATGAACGTGGCCGCGAGGTGCTGGCGCAATGGCGCCAGGCCTGGCAGGCCACACGCGATTCCGTCGATTCCGTGTTGGAGGGGGTACCGCAATGAACGACCCGAGCCTGGCAGGCCGAGCCCTGCCCACGACCATCCCGCAGTACCTGGCGCAGCTGCGCGCGGCGCTGGAAGGCGCCGACCCGGCGATGGTGCAGGACGCCCTGTACGACGCCGAGGAATACCTGCGCTCGGAACTGGCCGCGCAGCCCGGCCGCAGCGAGGCCGAGGTGATCGCCGACGTTGCCGGCAGCTACGGTGCGCCGGACGAGGTAGCCGAAATCTACCGCGAGACCGAAGTGACGGTGAATCGCGCGCTGCGTACACCGCGTGCGGATACCGCACCGGTGCTGCGTGCGGCGGCGGAAGCCAGTGGCGTCGAGCCGGCCGCACCCCCGCCGGTACCGGTGCCGCGTTCGCTGCTGGCGCGCTTCTTCGGCGTGGTGACGGATCCGCATACCTACGGTGCGCTGTTCTACATGCTGCTGTCGCTGGCCACCGGCATCTTCTTCTTCACCTGGGTGGTCACCGGGCTGTCGCTGTCGCTGGGTTTGATGATCCTGATCATCGGCATCCCGTTGACGGTGCTGTTCTTCGGTTCGGTGCGCGGGCTGGCGTTGCTGGAAGGGCGCCTGGTGGAAGCGCTGCTGGGCGAGCGCATGCCGCGTCGTCCGCGCTACACCGACCGCAGCCGCACCTGGCTGCAGCGCATCGGGGACATGTTCACCGACGGCCGCACCTGGCTGACCCTGCTGTACTTCGTGCTGATGCTGCCGCTGGGCGTCATCTACTTCACCATCGCGGTGACGCTGCTGTCGCTGTCGCTGAGCCTGATCTGGGCGCCGGTCGCGGCGATCTTCAGTGGCGACATCCCCGGCGTGTACGTCAACGACGTGAACGTGCTGCCGATGGCGGCCTCGCCGCTGGTGGCGATCGCGGTGGCGGCCGTGGGCGCGTTGCTGCTGGTGCTGACCCTGCATCTGGCACGCGGGATCGGCAAGCTGCATGGGCTGATCGCCAAGAACCTGCTGGTGCGGCTGTAAGCGGTCAGGGGTCGGATCCCTGTTCGCAGAACAGGACTCTGACCCCGGATCTGATCGTGCTGGGGTCAGAGCCCTTTCCGCTGGAAAGGGATCCGACCCCGGGAGCGCCAACCAAGGTTGGCATCTACCAGGGCGCACCGACCAAGGTCGGTACCCACCCTGGGCGGTTTACCCCGCCTTGCGGCGCAACGGAGTGACGTTGCTCTTCTTCTTCGTAGCCTTCGCCGCAGGTGCTTCGGCATGCGCGGCGAAGAAATCGCGCACTTTCGGGTACACCACCTCGCGCCAGCGACGGCCGCTGAAGATGCCGTAGTGGCCGGCACCTTCGACGATGAAATGCTCGCGGCGGTCAGCGTCGATGCCGGTGCACAGCGCCTGCGCCGCTTCGGTCTGGCCGAGGCCGGCGATGTCGTCCAGCTCGCCTTCGATGCTCAGCAGCGCGGTATCGCGGATCGCCGACGGATCGACCTTCTCGCCGTTGACCACCCACTCGCCACGCGGCAGCAGGAAGTCCTGGAACACCACGGAAATCGTATCCAGGTAGTACTTGGCGGGCATGTCCAGCACCGCGTTGTACTCGTCGTAGAAACGACGGTGTGCGTCGGCGTCTTCCAGGTCGCCCTTGACCAGGTCGGTGTAGAAATCCCAGTGCGAGCTGAAGTGGCGGCTCGGGTTCATCGACAGGAACCCGGCGTGCTGCAGGAAGCCCGGGTACACGCGGCGGCCGGCGCCGGGATAGCTGGCCGGCACGGTGTGGATGACGTTGTTCTCGAACCACGACAGCGGGTTCTGCGTGGCCAGGTTGTTCACTGCGGTCGGGCTGCAGCGTGCATCGATCGGGCCACCCATCATCACCAGCGTGCGCGGCGTCGGCTCGCCACGGCTGGCCATCAGCGAAACCGCAGCCAGCACCGGTACGGTCGGCTGGCACACACTCACCACGTGCAGGCGCTCCACGCCGAGGTGGCGGATGAACTCCTGGATGTAGGCGATGTAGTCGTCCAGGCCGAACTCGCCTTCGCTGGCCGGCACCATGCGCGCGTCGACCCAGTCGGTCACATACACGCGGTGGTCGCGCAGCAGCGTGCGCACGGTGTCGCGCAGCAGCGTGGCATGGTGGCCGGACAGCGGCGCCACCACCAGCACGAACGGCTGGTTGAGCATGGTGTGCAGCTGGTCGGCTTCATTGCTGTGGCGCTTGAAACGCAGCAGCTTGCAGAACGGCTTGCTCACTTCCTCGTGCACGACGATCGGCACGCGCTCGCCCTCGACGTCGATTTCGTTGATGCCCCACTCGGGCTTCTCGTAATCCTTGCCGATGCGGTGGAAGAGTTCATTGACCGCCGCCAGGCGATCAGCACCGGGCATCTGCGACCACCAGTGGCCCTGGTTGGCGAAGAACCTGGCGTTGGCCTGGGCCTGGTGCACCCAGGGGGCGAGCAGGTTGCGGGTCAGTTCGTGCAGTTGATAGAGCATGACGACCGAATATGTATGGTCATATGTTGCCGCGCAGCATATCCCATCCGGGTGTCCCGCAGGTTAAGTTGGCTGAAAATAATGAATCCGGATTCACATCCGTTCCAGCGCGGCCGCATCGCCTGCCAGGGCGGGACCGAGCCAGCAATGCGACCCTACCGGCTGCAGACCGTGCCGGGCCAGCGTCCGCCGGTACCAGCGCGCCGGGCGGGCCTGGAAACCCTCGTGGTCGCCCTCGAACGCGTCCTCGGCGGCGAAGGTCTCCAGGAAGGCCACGCCGCCGGTCAGCTCCGCCACGCCGGCCAGTCCGGCACGCAGCTCACGGTCGGGCACGTAGTGCATCACGTCCGAGCAGATCAGCAGGTCGACCGGGGCGCAGGGCCGCAGCCAGGCGAAATCACCGAAGCGGGCCAGGTGCAGGTTGCGGGTGCGGCCGTAGCGGCGCACAGCGTACTCGCTGCTGTCGAAGCCGAGGTATTCGACCTTCGGACGCAGCTTCAGCAGCGGCGCACGCCAGGCGCCTTCGCCGCAGCCGATATCCAGCACGCTGCGGATCGGCCGCTCCAGGTAGTACTCGGCGCTGGCCACGGCCAACGCGACCTTGCGCGCCAGGCGGGCGCTGCCGCCGATGTCGGCACGGCGGTACCAGCGTTGGAAATAGGCGGCGTCGTAGGTCTTGTCCATGGGCGGCGTGCGGTCAGGATCGGGAAAGCGGTGCCTATCGTACGGTGTTGCGGCGCGCCATGCGTCGATGTGTCGCGGCGCTGGCGCGTGGGGTGGCCCGTTCACGTCATGCGAGAATGACGGCCAACCTACGCCAGCCGCCGGAGCGAGCGCATGCAGAGCTACTACTGGGTCAAGACCTTCCACATCGTGTTCGTGGTGGCGTGGATGGCCACGGTGTTCTACCTGCCGCGCATCCTGGTGAATCTGGCCGAGACTGCAGGCCAGCCGGCGGTGACCGAGCGCCTGCAGCTGATGGGCCTGCGCCTGTACCGCTTCGGCCACTCGATGTTCGGCCTGGCGTTCCTGCTGGGTCTGGTGCTGTGGCTGGGCTACAAGGTCATTCCGGATTTCCCGACCATGGTCGCGCCCGGCGGCGCCGGTTGGCTGCATGCCAAACTGGGGCTGGTGGTGGTGCTGCTGGCGTATTTCATCTGGATCGGGCGGTTGCTGAAGGGTGCGTCCAAGGGCAGGGCGCTGCCGTCGTCGCGCGCGTTGCGCTGGATCAACGAGATCCCGCTGCTGGCGTTCATTCCGATCGTGTGGCTGGTGCTGGCCAAGCCGTTCTGAGTGGGGTCATCTGTACCCGGTAGATCCACGCCATGCGTGGATGCCGCCAGGGCGCAAACGAAAGAGCCGGGCATCTGCCCGGCTCTTTCGTTTCTGCAATCACCTGCGTGTTGCCGGCCAGCGGCCGGCACTACCGGGCTTAGGCCGCTTCGTACGTGCCGTAGCTGCGCAGGCGGGTGTAGCGCTGCTCCAGCAGCTGCTCGGTGGACAGCTTTTCCAGCGCATCCAGTTCGTTCAGCAGCACGGCCTTCAGGCGCTTGGCCATCTGCGTCGGGTTGCGGTGGGCGCCACCGGTCGGCTCGCGCACGACCTTGTCGACCAGGCCCAGACTCTTCAGGCGCGGGGCGGTCAGGCCCAGCTGCTCGGCGGCATCCTTGGCCTTGCCGGCGTCCTTCCACAGGATCGAGGCGCAGCCTTCCGGGGTGATGGTCGAGTACACCGAGTACTCCAGCATCACGGTGCGGTCGCCCACGCCCAGCGCCAGCGCGCCGCCGGAGCCGCCTTCACCGATCACGGTGCAGATGATCGGCACCTTCAGTTCGGCCATCTCGATCAGGTTGCGTGCGATCGCTTCGGACTGGCCACGCGATTCGGCATCGATGCCCGGCCAGGCGCCGGCGGTGTCGATCAGGGTCAGCACCGGCAGGCCGAAGCGCTCGGCCATCTTCATCAGGCGCAGGGCCTTGCGGTAGCCCTCCGGCTTGGGCATGCCGAAGTTGCGCTTGATCTTTTCCTTGGTGTCACGGCCCTTCTGGTGGCCGATCACCATCACCGCGCGGCCGTTGATGCGGGCCAGGCCACCCATGATGGCCTTGTCGTCGGCGAAGGCGCGGTCGCCTGCCAGCTCCTGGAACTCATCGCAGATGATGCGGATGTAGTCGGCGGTGTACGGGCGCGACGGATGACGGGCCAGCTGCAGCACCTGCCACGAGGTCAGGTTGCGGAAGATCTGCGCGGTGCGCATGCGCAGCTTGTCCTGCAGCGCGTGCACTTCCGCCTCGACATTGACCGCCGGCCCGGCACTGGCGTTGCGCAGTTCCTGGATCTTGGCTTCCAGGTCGGCGATGGGTTGCTCGAAGTCGAGGTAGTTCGGATTCATCGGAAGCCGTCGTGTAAAGAAGAGGGGAATTCTAGCCGAATGCGTGCAAACCACCCGTACGCCTTCGTCTGGAAGGCGACGGTAGCGCAGCCGGGCAGGGGGCGCCAGTCAGCTCAGGGCACCACCAGGGCGCTGCGGCCCATCAGCTGGCTGCGCTGGGAGACGAAGTCGTTGTAGGCCTCGTTGGCCTCCCGGCCCAGGTTGCCGCCGAGGGTGGCAGTGGCCGAGGTGAAGGCCATCTGCGCGCCGAAGTCCTGCTTGCGCAGGGCCTTCTGTTCTTCGGCGGTGGTGGCCTTCAGCCAGCGCGCATAGACCTCGCGCAGCGGCGCGGCATGCGCCTCGAAGGCCGGCACCAGCGCCGGCAGGCTGGCCGGGGCCGGTTCCAGGCTGAATGCCGGCGCCACGTAGCCGGCGGGCTGCTCGCGCTTGAACGCGCCGGGTTCACCCATGCCTTCTTCCACGTAGGCGATGAAATCCGGCGCGGTGAATACCTTGGCCACGATCTGCCCGCCGCTGGAATCGACGTGGGCGACCACCTTTTCCTTCGGGAACGGTTCGCGCACGCCGTAGGTCCAGGTCTTGTCGATGAACAGTTCGTGGCGCTTCTCGAACGGACCTTCGAAGTCGACCCCGCCAAGTTCGATGCCCTTGTTGCCGACGCCGAAGTTCTTCAGCTTGCTCTCGTCGGTGACATAGACCTCGCGGGCGATCACGTACTCGCTGAGGGTCGGATTGATCAGGCCGCCACGACCGTCGACGTAGACGATGAAGCGCACGTCGCCGAGCTTGTCGGTGTGCAGGCGGTGCTCGCCGATGGCCAGCGAGACCGGGCGCGAGCCCTGCGCGGCCACCGGCAGGTCCTGCCCGTCGATGCTCAACGCCAGCGGCGTGTCGGTCGGGTTGTCGATCTGGAACTCGATCTTCGACGGGGAGCAGGCGGCCAGGACCAGTGCGGCAGCGAACGGGAACAGCAGGGTCTTCATCGGCAATCGTCCTTGATACTTGGAACGGGGAAACAGGAACACGAGGGCGCCCGACTCAACTGGCCCACGGCGGGCTGTAGCGCACCTTCAGGGTGCGCACGGCCGGGTCGGCGCGCAGCGCCTCCATCAGCTTGGAGTCGATGCGTACCGCGCTCTGCCCGGAGACATCGAGCATGCCGGCGACACCGCCGTGCGGTCCCTTCAGCAGCAGGTCCAGGCGCAGTGGCGTTCGCCCCGGGCGATGGCGGTCGAGCAGCGCATCGATGCGCTCCCAGACCGGGCGCTGCTGGCGCAGGTCCAGGCGCAGCGACAGGCGCGTGGCGTAGTTGGCGCAGACTTCGTCGAAGTCCCAGCACTGGCGGATGCGCAGCGCGAAGCCGCCGTTGAATTCGTCCTCGCGCAGGCCGCCCTTGACCACCAGGATGCGGTCCTTGGTCATCAGGTGGCCGAACTCGGCCATCGCGTCGGAGAATGCGCTGCACTCGACGCGGCCGCGGCCATCCTCGAGCTGGATGAAGATCTGGCTCTCGCCCTTGCGGCGCACGCCGACCACCTGGCCGGCCAGCACGGTCTGCACTTCCGGGCGCCAGCGCTTCTCACCGCCACCACCGCCGCCACTGTTGGCGCTCCAGATCTTCTCCACCGAGCCCAGGTCGTTGCCGACCAGGTCGCGCACATCGTCGCGCCACGGGTCGAACGGATGGCCGCTGAGGTAGAAGCCCAGCGTGTCGCGCTCGCCGTTCAGGCGCTGGAGCAGCGGCCATTCCTCAGCTTCAGGCAGGTCCAGCTGGATCGTGGTCGCGCTCGGGTCGGGGCCGCCGAACAGCGAGTTCTGGCCCGACGCACGTTCGCGCGCCATCTGGTCGGTGGCCTTGATCACCTCCGGCAGCTGCAGCATCAGCGAGGCGCGGTTATGGCCGAGTTCGTCCAGTGCGCCGCAGTTGATCATCGCTTCCAGCGTGCGCCGGTTGAGCTTGGCCGAACCGACGCGGGTACAGAAGTCGAGCAGGTCCTTGTACTCGCCGCCCTTCAGGCGTTCGTCGACCACCGCTTCGCAGGCACCCTGGCCGACGCCCTTGATTGCGCCCAGACCGTACTGGATGGTGTCCGGCGTCACCGCCTCGAACATGAAGGCCGATTGGTTCACCTTCGGCGGCAGCACGGTCAGGCCGAGATTGCGCACCTCGTCGAGGAAGCCGACCACCTTGTCGGTGTTGTCGAGGTCGGAAGACAGCGTGGCCGCCATGAACTCGGCGGGGTAGTGGCGCTTCAGCCACGCGGTCTGGTAGCTGACCAGTGCATATGCAGCGGCGTGGGACTTGTTGAAGCCGTAACCGGCGAACTTCTCCATCAGGTCGAAGATCGCATCGGCCTTGGCTTCGTCCACACCATCCTTGGCCGCACCTTCGCGGAAGATCTCGCGGTGCTTGGCCATTTCCGCCGGCACCTTCTTGCCCATCGCGCGGCGCAGCAGGTCAGCGCCGCCCAGCGAGTAGCCGCCGACGATCTGCGCCATCTGCATCACCTGCTCCTGGTACACCATGATGCCGTAGGTGTCCTTCAGGATCGCTTCGGTGCGCGGATCGGGATAGATGATTTCTTCCTGGCCGTGCTTACGCGCGTTGAAGGAGGGAATCAGGTCCATCGGGCCGGGTCGGTACAGCGACACCAGCGCGATCAGGTCTTCGAAACGGTCGGGGCGCGCGTCCTTCAGCAGGCGGCGCATGCCCGAGGATTCGAACTGGAACACCGCGCCGGTATTGCCGTTGGCGAAGATGTCCTTGTAGGTGGGCGTGTCGTCCAGCGGGATCGCGGCGATGTCCACCGGCGGGATGCCGGCGCGCTCATGGCGCTTGTTGATCGCCTTCACCGCCCAGTCGATGATGGTCAGCGTGCGCAGGCCAAGGAAGTCGAACTTCACCAGGCCCACTTCTTCCACGTCGTTCTTGTCGAACTGGGTGACCGGGTTCTTGCCGAGTCCGTTCTCGTCGTGTTCGGCGTACAGCGGGCAGAACTCGCTCAGCGGCTCGGGACCGATCACCACGCCACCGGCGTGCTTGCCGGCGTTGCGGGTCAGGTCTTCCAGCTGCAGCGCCAGATCGATCAGGTCGCGGACATCGTCCTCGGTCTCGTAGCGCTGGATCAGTTCGGCCGAGGCCATTTCCGAGCTCGGGCCTTCCTTGCCCTTGCCCAGCGCATCCTTCAGGTGGATGCCGAGGATGTTGGGGATCAGCTTGGAGACGCCGTCGACCAGGCCGTACGGGAAACCGAGCACGCGGCCGGAGTCGCGCACCACCGCCTTGGCGGCCATGGTGCCGTAGGTGATGATCTGGCTGACGCGCTCGCGCCCGTACTTGCGTGCGACGTAGTCGATCACTTCATCGCGGCGGTCCATGCAGAAGTCGATGTCGAAGTCGGGCATCGACACGCGTTCCGGGTTCAGGAAGCGCTCGAACAGCAGGTTGTACGGCAGCGGGTCCAGATCGGTGATCTTCAGCGCCCACGCCACCAGCGAACCGGCACCCGAACCACGGCCGGGACCGATCGGAATGCCCTGGTTCTTGCCCCACTGGATGAAGTCGGCCACGATCAGGAAGTAGCCCGGGAAGCCCATCTTGATGATGGTGTTGAGCTCGAATTCCAGGCGCTCGAAGTACTCTTCGCGGGTCTTGCCCGGCGCCAGCGGATTCTTCTCCAGGCGCTCTTCCAGGCCGTCGCGCGACATCTTCTGGATCCAGGTGTCCAGGGTCTCGTCGTCCGGCACCGGGTAGTTGGGCAGGAAGTAGGTGCCCAGCCGCATCTCGATGTTGCAGCGCTCGGCCAGCGCCAGCGTGTTGTCGATCGCATCGGGAATGTCGGCGAACAGCGCGCACATCTCCTCGGCCGACTTCAGGTACTGCTGGTCGCTGTATTCGCGTGGGCGCTTGGGGTCGTCCAGCACGCGGCCGGTGGAAATGCACACGCGCGCTTCGTGCGCGCTGAAATCCGATGGCGACAGGAAGCGCACGTCATTGCTGGCCACCACCGGCAACCCGCGCTGGCCGGCGGCCATCAGCGCGAACTGGTTGAAGGTTTCCTCGCCCTCGCGGCCGGTGCGGGTCAGCTCCAGGTGCAGGCCATCGCCGAACACGCGCTGCCAGTCGGCCAGCTGCTGCTCAGCCAGCTCATGCTTTCCGTCCAGCGCCAGGCGCCCGGCCAGGCTCTGCCGGCCGGCCAGCGCGAACAGGTTGGCATTGCCGGCCTTCAGCCAGTCCGGGTGCACGGCCACGCCGCCTTCCGGGCGATGACCTTCCATCCAGGCGCGGGTCAGCAACCGCGACAGGCTCAGGTAGCCCTCGCGATCGCGGCACAGCAGGGTCATCCGCCACGGGTCCTGGCCTTCCTCGGCGATCAGCACATCGGCGCCGGCGATCGGCTTGATGCCCACGCCTTCGGCGGCCTTGTAGAACTTGACCAGGGCGAACAGGTTGTTGAGGTCGGTTACCGCCAGCGCGGGCATGCCGAGTTCGACCGAGCGCGACAGCAGGTTGGCCTGCTTGGCCTTCTTCGGGTCCGCCTGGTCGGGCTTGGCCGGCACGCGGATGGTCGAGTCCGCCAGCGAGAACTCGGTGTGGACGTGGAGATGTACGAAGCGGGAGTTGGACATGCCGGACCAGGTTGGAGCGCGCGGGCCCCGGGTGCTGACGGAAGATCGTCGCCGGGGTCGGGATGCGCTGGAGTGCCCGGTCAGGGTAGCGAGGGCAGGGGGAAGCGACAAGGACTTGACGGTGCGCCGATTGCGCGAATGTCGCCGGGCATGGCCCGGCGCCAGCGGAGGCGTTCACATTGCCGTGAAAGCGCCGGACGATACCCGGCAGCCGTTGTTCAAGCGATGGCTGTGATCGCGGGGGCTGGCGCTGTTTCCAGGCACTCGCGCACCGGGGCGAAGCTGCGCCGGTGCTCCACGCAGGGGCCGTGCTCGCGCAGGGCGGCCAGGTGGGCCGGGGTGCCATAGCCCTTGTGCTGCTCGAAGCCGTACTGCGGGTGGCGGGCATGCACCTCCTGCATGTAGCGGTCGCGCGAGACCTTGGCCAGGATCGAGGCGGCCATGATCGCGCGGTCGATGCCATCGCCGCCGACCAGCGCCTGCGCCGGCAGTACCAGCCCCTTGGGCACCACGTTGCCATCGATGCGCGCGAAGCCGGCCACGTGGGCGACCGCTGCGACCACGTCGCGCATGCCCTGCAGGGTGGCCTGGTAGATGTTCAGACGGTCGATGGTGTCCACGTCCACCAGCACCACATGCCAGGCCAGGGCCCGCTCGATGATGCGGTCATGCAGCTGCTCGCGGCGCGCCGCGGTCAGCTGCTTGGAATCGTCCAGGCCGTTGATCCGCGGCCGTGCCGGGTCGAACACCACGGCCGCCACCGCGACCGGCCCGGCCAGCGGGCCACGACCGGCTTCGTCGACGCCGGCGACCAGGCGCTCCGGTTCGACCACCGCCGCGCCATCGAACAGGGTCAGGCTGGCCGCTGCGGCGTGGCGGCGGCTCATGCCTGGGCCTGGTCGCGCATCAGCAGCTCGCCGACGGCGTCGGCGGCACGTGCCGACGCATTGCGGCGCAGGCGCTCATGCAGGCGCGCGTAGGTATCCTGCAGGTCGGTCACCCGTTGCGGATGGTCGAACCATTGCTGGATGGCGGCGGCCAGCTTGTCCGGGGTGCAGTCGTGCTGCATCAGCTCCGGCGCCAGGTCCTGGCCGGCCAGGATGTTGGGCAGGGCAAAGCGGTCGACCTTGATCAGGCCCAGCGCCTTGACCAGGCGGTAGGTCAGTTCGTTGACGCGGTAACCAACCACCATCGGCCGCTTCACCAGCATGGCTTCCAGGGTTGCGGTGCCGGAGGCCAGCACCACCACGTCGGCAGCGATCATCGCGTTGCGCGCCTGGCCGTCCAGCACATGCGAGTACGCGACCGGCAACGCCGAGCGTGACAGCTGCTCTTCGATCAGGCGCTTGCAGGCGGGGTTGGCGGCAGGCACTACCACGTGCAGGCCGGGGATGCGCTCGGAGACCTGCCAGGCGGCCTCGAAGAACGGTTCACCGAGGCGCGAGATTTCACCCAGGCGGCTGCCTGGCAGCACCGCCAGCACCTTGGCCGACGTCGGCAGGCCAAGCGCTGCGCGCGCTTCCTCGCGGTTGCCCTGCAGGGGGATGTCATCGGCCATCGGATGGCCAACGAAGCGTGCGTCGATGCCGTGCTTGGCATAGATCGGGGGTTCCATCGGGAACAGGCACAGCACCAGGTCAGCGCTGCTGCCGATCTTCTCGGCGCGCTTCTCGCGCCAGGCCCAGACCGAGGGGCTCACGTAATGCACGGTGCGCACGCCGCGCTGCTTCAGCCAGCGTTCGATGCCCAGGTTGAAGTCGGGCGCGTCGATGCCGATGAACACGTCCGGCTGCCATTCCAGTGCACGCTGGCGAAACGCGGAACGCAGTTTCAGCAGGCGTGGCAGGTGGCGCAGTACTTCGGTCAGGCCCATCACCGCCAGCTCGCTGGCATCGTGCCAGGTCAGGCAGCCGGCGCTGCGCATGGCATCGCCACCGATGCCGGCGAATTCGGCATTCGGAAAGCGTGCCTTCAGCTCGCGCACCAGGCCCGCACCCAGCAGATCACCGGAGGCCTCACCGGCCACCAGTGCGATCCGCAACGGGCGCTCGCTGAGCACCCGCTGCGCGGGGACGCTGCCGGCCATCGAGGCCAGCGGAATCACGGCGGCGCCGGCCGGCGCCTGGCCGGTCGTGCTGCTCATCGCAGCAGGGGCCTCTCGGCGTGCTCGATGAAGTCCAGCATGGCCTTCACGTCATCGCTGTCGCGTGCCTGTTCGGTCAGCTGCACCTTGGCTTCGGCCAGCGGCAGGCCCGCCACGTACAGGGTGCGGTAGGCGCGCTTGATGGCGGAGATGCGCTCGGCGTCGAAACCACGACGCTTCAGGCCTTCGCTGTTGATGCCGCGCGGGCGGCCCAGCGAATCGGTGCCGACCATGGTGAACGGCGGAACGTCGCCGTTGGTCAGCGCGCCCATGCCGAGGAATGCGTGGGCACCGATGCGGCAGAACTGGTGGGCACCGGCGAAGCCGCTGATGATCACGTAGTCGCCCACGGTGACGTGGCCGGCCAGGGTGGTGTTGTTGGAGAACACGCAGAAGTTGCCGACATGGCAGTCGTGCGCCACGTGCGTGTAGGCCAGCATCCAGTTGTCGTTGCCGATCGTGGTGATGCCGCCGCCGCCGCCGGTGCCACGGTTCAGGGTGACGAACTCGCGGAACACGTTGCGGTCGCCGATCACCAGTTCGGTGCGCTCGCCGGCAAACTTCTTGTCCTGCGGCTCGCCACCGATCGCGGCGTGGCCGATGAAGCGGTTGTCACGGCCGATCCTGGTCGGGCCGTGGATGCTGCAATGGGGGCCGACCACTGTGCCGGCGCCGATTTCCACATCGGCCCCGATCAGGGTGAAGGCGCCCACCTGGACGTCATCGGCCAGGCGCGCGGCCGGATCGATGACGGCGGTCGGGTGGATCCGCGGTGTGTTGTCAGTCATTCCTGCCTCCAGTGGATCAGCCCTTGGCGCCGGCGCACATGACTTCGGCCGAGGCAACGACTTCACCGTTGACCTTGGCTTCGCCGTAGTACCAGCCCATGTTGCGGATCAGGCGCTTCATCTGCACATCCAGCATCAGCACGTCGCCGGGGACGACCTGCTTGTTGAAGCGGGCATTTTCCACCTTGACCATGTAGAACAGCTTGGACTGCGCATCGCGGCCGAGCGTCAGCTGGGTCATCACGCCACCGGCCTGCGCCAGCGCTTCGATGATCAGCACGCCGGGCATGATCGGGCGGCCCGGGAAGTGGCCCTGGAAGAACGGCTCGTTGATGCTGACGTTCTTCTGCGCCAGGATGCGCTTGGCGTCGATGTCGAGTTCAAGCACCCGGTCCACCAGCAGGAACGGGTAACGGTGCGGGAGCAGTTCCTGGATCTGGCAGACGTCGATAGGAAGCTGCAGCGTGTCGTTCATTCTTTCTCCTTGCCAGCGGCCAGGACGCGGCGAGCCAATGCGTCCAGCTGCTTGAAGCGCGCGGCGTTCTTGCGCCACGTGCGGTTGTCGGTCAACGGGGTGCCGGACGAGTACTCGCCCGGCTCATGGATGGAATTGCGGACCACGGACTTGCCGGTGATCACGACCTTGTCGCAGATCTCGAGGTGGCCGACCACGCCGACGTGGCCGCCGAGCAGGCAGTAGCGGCCGATCCTGGCGCTGCCGGCGATGCCGGTGCAACCGGCGATGGCCGAATGCGCGCCGATCTGCACGTTGTGCGCGATCTGCACCAGGTTGTCCAGGCGCACGTCTTCGTCCAGCACGGTGTCTTCCAGCGCACCGCGGTCGACGCAGGTATTGGCGCCGATCTCGCAATCGTCGCCGATGCGCACACCGCCCAGCTGCGGCACCTTGATCCACTTGCCGGCGTCCATCGCCAGGCCGAAGCCATCGGCGCCGAGCACGGCGCCGGGATGCACGCGCACGCGCTTGCCAAGCTTGACCCGGGTAACCAGGGTGACCCGCGCGATCAGCTCGCAGCCGCTGTCCAGGCTGCAGTCTTCGCCGATCACGCTGCCGGTGCCGATGATGCAGTTCTCGCCGACCACGCTGCGTGCGCCGACGGAGACGAACGGGCCGATATGCGCGCTGGCGGCGACCTGGGCGCTGGGATCGATCACGGCGCTGGGGTGGATGCCGGGTGGCCGTGTCGGCGCGATGTCGAACAGCGCGGCGATCTTGGCGAAGGTGGTGTACGGGTCCTTGGCCACGAGCGCGGCGCCCGGAGCGGCCTCGGCGTCGTCGGCACGCAGGACCACCAGCGAGGCCTGGCTGTCGGCCAGCTGGGCGCGGTAGCGCGGGTTGGCGAGGAAGGTCAGCTGGCCAGGACCGGCATGGGCGAGGGTGGCCACGCCATGGATGGCGGTGGCGGGGTCGCCATGGACCTGCAGGCCGAACTGCTCGGCGAGTTGCTGGGCGGTGTAGGTGGGAGTATTCACGGCGGGAGTTTAACGTGTGACGCCATTGCGGTCATGCGGGGCGGTCATGCAGCCAACGGCAGGGCCCCTCGCGGCCGGCACAGCCAGTGTCATGGGCTGGGTCGGACGGGGCGGGGCTGCGGGGGACGGCGCAAGTACGTCCATGTAGCCTTGGTCGCCGCATCCATGCGGCTCACACCCCCGCAGCCCCACCCCGTCCGACCTCCGACGGCGTGGCGCGAGTGCCAGCCACGGAAAAACAGAAAAGATCAAAAGCAGAGCGGGCGCTTCCGGCATCCAGGCCAAACGAAAACGCCGGGCAATGCCCGGCGCTTCGTACCCCGTCTGGTGGAGAGCCCCCCTTTGTTAAGGGGGGCGCGCCAGCGGCGCGGGGGATAGGTGAAATGCGCGGGCAATTCACCGGAGGTGGATCAGTTCTGAGGAACGTTGTTCCTCAGAACTGGCCACCGAACGTGAATTGCAGCCGCTCGATCTTGTCGCCGTCTTCCTTCTTCAGCGGGAAGGCGTAGCTGATCGAGATCGGGCCGACCGGGGCGCGCCACAGCAGGGCCACACCGGTGGACACGCGCAGTTCGTTGGCCTTGAAGTTGTCCACGCCGGTGTAGACGTTGCCGAAGTCGACGAAGGCCGACACGCGTGCCGACGGGCTGTCGAACAGGCGCGGGAAGTAGGCTTCGACCGAACCGACGGTCTTCAGCGAACCACCCAGCGGCTGGCCTTCCGGATAACCGCGGGTCACTTCGCGCGGGCCGAGGGTGTTGTCCTCGAAGCCGCGCACCGAGTTGGTGCCACCTGCGTAGAAGTTCTCGTAGAACGGCAGGCCCTTGGCTGTGACCGAACGCAGGTTGCCGGCCTCGTCAGGCACCATCGCGGTCTTGTCGCTGCCATAGCTGTCGCCGTAACCCACTTCGGCGCGGGTGTTGATGACCAGCGACGGCATGATCGGCCAGTACTTGCTGATCTGGTAGTTCAGCTTGTAGTACTCGATGGTCGAGCCCGGCAGCGTCGTTTCCAGGCCAACGCGCTGGTAGGTACCACGGGTCGGCATGAAGTAGTCGTTGCGCGAGTCGCGTGCCCAGCCCAGCTCCGTGCGCCATGCATGGAAGGTCTTGCTGCCCAGTACGTTGATGTAGTCGATGATCGACTGCGGGGTCGAGCCCTGGTAGGTGGTGATCTGGTTGCTGTCGATGCCGAACATCAGCGAGACGGTATCGGTCTCGGTGATCGGCACGCCGAACACCACCTGCGCCGAACCGTTCGTGCTGTTGTACTGCGCGGTGTTGAAGTCGGAGTAGTCCAGCTCGCGCCAGGACAGGTTGTAGCCCAGCGACACGCCGTCATCGGTGAAGTACGGGTTGGTGTAGCTGAAGCCATAGCGTTGCAGGTAGCTGCTGCGCGAGGCTTCGACCGACACGCGGTTGCCGCCGCCGAGGAAGTTGTTCTGCGACAGCTGTACCGAGGTGGTCATGCCGTAGGACTGCGAATAGCCCAGGCCGAACACGAAGCTGCCGGAGGTGGTTTCCTTGACGTTGTAGACGACGTCGACCTGGTCGTTGCTGCCGCTGACGGCCGGAGTCTCGACGTCGACCGACTCGAAGTAACCCAGGCGCTGCAGGCGGATCTTGGAGCGGTCGATCGCGGCCTGCGAGTACCAGCTGTTCTCGAACTGGCGCATTTCGCGACGCATCACTTCGTCGGACGTGCGGGTATTGCCGCGGAACAGGATGCGGCGCACCGACACGCGCGGGCCCGGAACGACCTGCATGTTGATCGCCACGGTCTGGTCAGGGCGGTTGGTGGTCGGGATCGGGTTCACCTTGGCGAACGCGTAGCCGATGTTGGACAGCGAATTGGTGATGGTGTCCGAGCTGAACTCCAGCAGCGCACGCGAGAACGTGTCGCCCGGCTTCTGGATCACCATGCGCTCGACGTCCTCCTGCGGAAGGATGGTGTCGCCGCTGACCTTGATCTCGGAGATCTTGTACTGGGCACCCTCGGTCACGCCGGCGGTGAGGAACATGTCGCGCTTGTCGGGGCTGATCGACACCTGGGTCGAGTCGATGCTGAAGTCGACATAGCCGCGGTCCAGGTACCAGGAATTGAGCTTTTCCAGGTCGCCGGACAGCTTTTCCTTGGAGTACTGGTCATCACGGCGGTACCACGACGCCCAGTTGTGCTCCTTGGACTCCCAGGTTTCCAGGATGTCCTTGCTCTCGAACTTCTCGGTGCCGACCAGGTTGACGTGACGGATCTTGGCCGCCTTGCCTTCCTTGATGGCGATCGCGATGTCCACGCGGTTGCGGTCCAGCGGGCTCACGGTCGGGGTGATCTCGACGGTGTACTTGCCGCGGTCGTTGTACTGGCGGCGAAGCTCCTGGGTCACGCGGTCCAGGCTCAGGCGGTCGAAGGTGCCGCCCTCGGTCAGGCCGATGTCGGACAGGCCCTTGAGCAGCTGCTCGGACTTGATGTCCTTGTTGCCGGTGACGGTCAGCTTGTTGATCGCCGGGCGTTCCTTGACGGTCACCACCAGGATGCTGCCCTGGCGGTCCAGCTGCACGTCTTCGAAGAAGCCGGTCTTGTACAGGGCGCGGATGGTCTCGCCGACCTTGTTGTCGGTGATGGTCTCGCCACGTTCCACCGGCAGGTAGGTGAATACCGTGCCCGAGCTGATGCGCTGCAGGCCATCCACGCGGATGTCGCTGACAGTGAAGGGCTCGGCTGCCTGGGCCAGGGCGGGAGCGCCGGTGACGGCGGCGAGGGCGAGGGCCAGCAGGCGGCGATTGGGGAGTCGCGTCATGTCACGTCCGGTAGGAAGGTCGATTTCATTGGTGCGGGATGCCGACGCTGTAGACGGCAACAACGTGGAAAAGTTCATCGCGGGACCAGGCCGAGGATGTCGTTGTAGAACGCCAACCCCATCAGCCCGGCCAGCAACGCCAGGCCGATGTACTGGCCGGCGGCGATGGCACGCTCGCTCAGCGGGCTGCCCTTGACCAACTCGATAAGGTAATACAGCAGGTGGCCGCCGTCCAAGATCGGGATCGGCAACAGGTTGATGATGCACAGGCTGAGTGACAGCAGGGCAAGGAACTGCAGGAACCAGTCCAGGCCGCGTTTGGCCGAGATGTTGGCTACCCGGGCGATGGTGACGGGTCCGGAAACGTTCTGCAGCGAGGCTTTGCCGGTGACGATGCGGCCCATCATGCCCAGCGAATCGGCCGCCAGGCGGCCGGTTTCGCGCACGGCCACGGTGACCGCGTCGAGCGGGCCATAGCGCAGCAGGGTGTCGTAGGGAGGGCTGAACGAGGTCGGGAACTGCACGCCGATCTGCCAGATCGGCTCGCCCTTTGAATCCTTGCCCTGGCGCGGGGTGACTTCCAGCGCCAGGCGCTCGCCGCCCCGCAGGACCTCGATCATGCCCGGGCCGCCGGCGCGGCCCAGCGTCTGGATCTCGCCGATGACCTGGTCGGCGCCGTCGATGCGCTGGCCGTCGATCGCTACGATCAGATCGCCCGGCTGCAGCTGCCCGGCCACCACGGAGTCTGCGGTGAGTGACTCGACCAGCGCCGGTTGCAGCCACGACTGCCAGTACAGGCCAGCCAGGATCGGCACGCGCCGTTCATCGAAGCCGGGGGGCAGCTGCGACAGCGGCAGGCTGCGCACGCGCACCTGGTCGGCCGGGTCCAGCACTTCCAGCTTCACGTCGCGGCGGTCCATCGCGGCGGCGGTCAGCGCCATGCTGGCCTCGCCGAGGGTGACCACCGGGCGCTCGTCCACGCGCAGCACGCGGTCGCCGCTGGTCAGGCCGGCGCTGGCGGCGATGCCGCTGACACGGCCGATGGTCGGCGAATAATCCTGCTTGCCGATCACGAACATCGCCCACAGCAGCAGGATGCACAGCAGCAGGTTGGCGATCGGTCCGGCGGCGACGATGGCGATGCGCTGCCAGACGGTCTTGTGGTTGAAGGCCTGGCCGCGCTCGTGCGGGTGCACTTCGACCTCGCGCTCGTCCAGGAACTTCACATAACCGCCCAGCGGGATGGCGGCGATGGCGAACTCGGTGCCGTGCCTGTCCCGGCGCGACCACAGCGGCCGGCCGAAGCCGACCGAGAAGCGCAGGATCTTGACCCCGCACAGGCGTCCGACCCAGTAATGCCCGAACTCGTGGAACGTGACCAGCAGCCCGAGGCTGACAATCATCCACCAGACCGATCCGATGAAGTCAGTCATGCAGGCTCACAGTGGCGGGCAGGGGCGGCGTCGTCATGCGGGGCGAGGCGGTCGTTCAGGCGGCGTCGATGGCGTTCAGGGTCAGCTGGCGTGCCCGCTGGTCGGCGGACAACAGGACCTCCAGTGTATCGGCTGGCTGGGTCGGCAGTGTTGAAAGAGCGTTAGCAACCAGCTCCGGGATGGTCAGGAAACCGATCCGGCCCTGAAGAAACGCTGAAACCGCCTCTTCATTGGCAGCGTTCAGCACCGCCGGGGCGGTGCCGCCGGCCTGCATCGCCTGCCAGGCCAGGGCCAGGCAGGGGAAGGCGTCGGTGTCCGGGGCCTCGAAATCGAGCCGGCCCTGGGCCAGCAGATCCAGCCCGGATACGCCCGATTCAATGCGTTGTGGCCAGCCCAGGCCAACGGCCAGTGTGGTGCGCATGTCCGGCAGGCCCATCTGCGCCAGGGTCGAGCCGTCCACGAACTCGACCAGCGAGTGGACCAGGCTCTGCGGGTGCACCAGCACTTCGATGCGCTCACCGGGGATGCCGAACAGGTGGTGGGCCTCGATCACTTCCAGGCCCTTGTTCATCAACGTCGCCGAATCGACCGAGATCTTCGGCCCCATCGACCACTTCGGGTGGGCAACGGCCTGGGCCGGGGTGACCTGGGCCAGTTCGGCGCGGCTGCGGCCACGGAACGGGCCGCCGGAGGCGGTCAGCAGGATGCGGCGCACGCCGGCGCCATCGACGCTGGCATCGCGCGAGCGCAGGCACTGGAAGATCGCGCTGTGTTCGCTGTCGATCGGGATGATCTCGGCGCCGGCGCGTTCTGCGGTGCGGGTCAGCAGCTCACCGGCCAGCACCAGCGATTCCTTGTTGGCCAGCAGGATGCGCTTGCCCGCGGCGGCGGCGGCCAGGGTGGAAGACAGCCCGGCCGCACCGACGATGGCGGCGACCACGGTGTCGCAGGCATCGCTGGCGGCCAGCTGGTCCAGCGCGGCATGGCCGGCATGCGCCTCGGTGGCCAGTCCGGCATCGCGCAGGCCATCGCGCAGCTCAGCGAACAGCGATTCGTCGGCGATCACCGCGTGCGCGGGCCGGTGCTGGCGGCACAGTGCCAGCAACGCCTGCACCTGACGACCGGCGGCCAGCACGGTGGCCTGGTAGCGCTGCGGGTGGCGGGCGATCACGTCCAGCGTGGAGGCACCGATCGAGCCGGTGGCGCCGAATACGGCGACCCGGCGCAGGTCTGCGACAGCATTCATGGTCAGAACCCGAAGATTTCCTTGCCGAGTGCGAACACCGGCACTGCAGCCAGGACGCCGTCGACACGGTCGAGTACGCCACCATGGCCCGGAATCAGGTGGCCCGAGTCCTTGGCGCCGGCGTGGCGCTTGATCAGGCTTTCGAACAGATCACCCAGCACCGAGGCGAATACGGCCACCACCGAAGTGATCAGCAGGCCCGGCAGGTGTGCGGTATCGATGCCGGCCAGCCAGCCCAGGCCGACGGCCACGGCGACACCGGCCAGCAGGCCGCCGAACAGGCCTTCCCAGGTCTTGTTGGGGCTGATGCGCGGGGCCAGCTTGTGCTTGCCGAAGTGACGGCCGGCGAAATAGGCGCCCGAATCGGCCGCCCAGACCAGTGCCAGCGCAGCCAGCAGCCACAGGTGGCCCTGCTTGCCCGGCGGATCGCCGCCGGCATGGATCAGCACCAGCGCGGCCCAGGCCGGGACGATGGCCAGCGTACCGGCTAGCATCTTCACGATGCGCGAGGGTGCCGACGGCTGCGCGCCGAAATTGAAGAAGCGCAGCCAGACCAGCGCCGCCAACCACCAGGCAACACCGGCCAATGTGGTGATCTGGAACAGCACCAGCGTGCTGCCATCGGCCCACACCAGCAGCACCATCAGCAGCAGGTTCAGTACCAGTAGCACGGTGCGCGCCAGGGTGTCTTCAATGCCGGCCAGCTTCAGCCACTCCCACAGGCCGATCAGCAGCACCGCAGCGGCCGCCGCTGCCAGCCATTGGGTCGGCAGCAGCAGGATCGCGGCAATGGCGACCGGCGCCATGATCAGCGCGGCAAGGACTCGGGTCTTGGTCATGGGCTGGAAGTCTCGGTGGCCAGTGCGGCGATCTGGGCGCTGGTCAGGCCGAAACGACGCTCACGGCTGCCGTAGGCGTCCAGCGCCTGCTGCAGCAGGGCGGGATCGAAGTCTGGCCACAGTGCCTCGGTGAACCACAGCTCGGTGTACGCCAGCTGCCACAGCAGGAAGTTGCTGATGCGGGTGTCGCCACCGGTGCGGATGAACAGGTCCGGTGGCGGCAGGTCGGCCAGGGCGACCTGGCTGCCCAGCAGCGATTCGTCGATCTGTTCGGGCAGCAGGCGGCCGGCGGCGACTTCAGCGGCCAGCGCGCGCGCGGCACGGGCGATGTCCTGGCGGCCACCGTAGCTGGCGGCGATCGACAGGGTCAGGGTGGTGTTGTCTGCGGTGCGCTGCTCGGCCAGCTGCATGCGGCTGACCAGCCCGGCACCGAAGCGTTCGCGCTCGCCGATGAAGCGCACGCGCACGCCACGCCGATGCAGCTCGTCCACTTCGCGGTCGAGCGCGCCGAGGAACAGCTTCATCAACGCATCGACTTCTTCCTGCGGCCGGCCCCAGTTCTCGCTGGAAAACGCGAACAGGGTCAGCGCCGGAATGCCCAGCTCAAGGCAGCGCTCGATGGTGCGGTTGACCGCACGCGCGCCGGCCCGGTGGCCGATCACGCGCGGACGACGGCGCTGCTGTGCCCAGCGCCCATTGCCATCCATGATGATGGCAATGTGGCGGGGCAGGGCGGCCGGCAACGGAGGCGGGACTGAAGGCATCGACTTCAGACCGACAGCAGTTCTTTTTCCTTGTCGGCAACGACCTTGTCGACGTCCTTGATGTTGGTGTCGGTCAACTTCTGGATGTCGTCCTCACCGCGCTTCTTCTCGTCTTCGCTGATCGCCTTGTCCTTGACCAGCTTGGCGATTTCCTTGTTCGCGTCCTGACGGATGTTGCGGATCGCGATCTTGGCGCCTTCGCCTTCCTTCTGCACCTGCTTGGCCAGCTCCTTGCGGCGCTCTTCGGTCGGCGGCGGCATGTTGATGCGGATCGCGGTGCCCAGGGTGTTCGGGGTGAACTCGGCGTTGTAGAGACCCTTTTCGATCTCCTTGATCATGCTCTTGTCGAACGGCGTGACCAGCAGCGAGTGGGCGTCGGCGTTGGAGATCGATGCGACCTGGTTCAGCGGGGTGCTGGCGTTGCCATAGGCGCTGACCGTGACGCGGTCCAGCAGGGCCGGGGTGGCGCGGCCGGTGCGGATCGAGGTGAGGGTGTGCTTCAGAGCGTCGATGCTCTTGGCCATGCGCGTCTGCGCGTTGTTCTTGATGTCGTTGAGCATCGCCCGGTCCTGGGTGTAACTGGAATCGGGCGATTATAGGCGAATACGGGACGCTGCCGGGCCAGAATCGGCCCGGAGCTCGCCTGGCGCTCAGGCTCAGGCCGGGTCGCGGCCCTGGACCAGGGTGCCGATGTTCGCGCCGCTGAGGATCTTCAGCAGCTCGCCCGGCTGGCCCATGTCGAACACGCGCATCGGCAGGTCGCTGTCACGGGCCAGTGCGAAGGCCGCGGTATCCATCACTTCCAGGCCGCGGCGGATCACTTCGTCGTAGCTCAGGCTGTCGAAACGGACCGCGTCGCTGTGCTTGTTCGGGTCCTTGTCGTACACGCCATCGACCTTGGTGGCCTTCAGCAGCAGGTCGGCACCGATCTCGATCGCACGCAGCGCGGCGCCGGAGTCGGTGGTGAAGAACGGGCTGCCGACGCCGGCGGCGAAAATCACCAGGCGGCCCTTTTCCAGGTGGCGGATGGCGCGACGGCGGATGTAGTCCTCGCACACGTCGTTGATCTTGATCGCGCTCATCACGCGGGCCTTGGCGCCCAGCTTTTCCAGGGCGTCCTGCATGGCCAGGGCGTTGATGACCGTGGCCAGCATGCCCATCTGGTCGCCGGTGACCCGGTCCATGCCGCCAGCGGCCAGGCCGGCGCCGCGGAAGATGTTGCCGCCGCCGATCACCAGCGCCACTTCGGCACCGGCCTGCTGGGCTTCGATGACCTCACGGGCCAGGCGATTGATGATCTTCGGGTCGATGCCGTAGTCCTCATCTCCCATCAGCGCCTCCCCGGACAGTTTCAGAAGGATGCGGCGATAGGCGAGCTTGGACATAGGGACCTCGGGTGCGTGGAAATCGCGGGCGATTCTACGCGCATGCGGCGTCGGGCCAAAGTGTTTTGTGCACTGCGGCGCGAAATCCTGCCATCCGCCCCGGCCACGCGGGGCGTCCCGTTCAGCCCAGTTCGGCGCCGGCGGTGGCTGAAAGCTCGTCGTGGCCGAGGGCGCCGGGGGAGCGGGCAATCACCCGGTTGCGGCCCAGGTTCTTGGATCGGTACAGCACATCGTCGGCTGCGCGCAGCAGGTCCTGCACGTCGGCAAAGCGCTCGTAGCCGCCCTGGGTGGCCACGCCGGCGGAGAACGTGACGAACAGCGGTCCGCCCTCCAGCTCGGCCATCGGCGTGGCGACGATGTTGGCCAGCACCCGGCGGATCACGTCCAGGGCCACGCTTTCGCTGGTGTTGGGCAGCAGTGCGACGAATTCCTCGCCGCCGAAGCGGGCCACGGTATCGCTGTTGCGCAGCTGGCCCTGCAGCTTGCCGGCGAAGGCGCGCAGCACCTCGTCGCCGGTCAGGTGGCCGTGGGCATCGTTGATCTTCTTGAAGTCGTCCAGGTCGATGAAGGCCACCGACAGCGGCCAGCCTTGCCGGCCGGCGCGCAGGAACTCCTGCTCCAGGACCGCTTCCAGCTGGCGGCGGTTGAGTACGCCGGTCAGGGCGTCGCGGTGGGCCTGGTCGGCCAGGCGCTTGGCCCGGGCCTCGAATTCGTCGGCGCGCCGGCGTGCCTGGTCTGCATCCTGCAGTTCGCGCAGGTTGCGCAGGGTGGCCAGTTCCTGCGCGTGGTCGATCAGCTCGCGCACCCGCAAGGGCGAGTTCAGGCCCGCCTCGAACAGGCTGGCGATGTCCGGCAGGGCTTCGCTGATGCGGGTGAGTACCTGATCGAAACGAGCGCTGTCCAGTTCCAGGCGGTCGTGGACCTGATGCAGGGCACGCTCGCGCGCGGCGTCGGCGTCGTCGTCCAGCCAGATGTCGGCGACCGCACCGGACAGCTGCACACAGGCCTGGAACGGCGATTCGGCAGCGCCCTCGTCCTCGCTGTGGCTGATGCTTTCCACCAGGTAGCGGGGCAGGCCCCACTGCTCGGCCACCCAGGCGCCGACATCGGCATGGCTGCAGCCCAGTTCCTCGCGCTCGCGGGCAACCAGATCCGTGTTGTCACGGGCTTCGCGCAGCAGTGGCAGGTAGCGCTCCGATTCGGCCTGGGCCAGGCACAGCACGCCCAGGTCCTGCAGCAGGCCGGCCAGCATCAGTTCCTCCAGTCGGCGCAGGCCGCGGGCCTGGCCCAGCTGGCTGGCGGCCAGGGCGCTGAGGATGCTGCGCTTCCACGCACGCTGGCGCAGGTCGTGGTCGGCACCGCCGCCAGCGGTCAGGCCCTGGGTGACGGTGAAGCCGAGGGCAAGGCTGATCGTGGCATTCAGGCCGAGCATGGTCAGCGCCTGGCCGAGGTTCTCGATGCGGCGGCGGCTGGCATACAGCGGCGAATTGGCGATGCGCAGCATGCGAGCGCTCAGCGCCATGTCGATGGCGATGATGTCGGCGGCGGTGGCGATGTCCGCTTCCGGGTCCTGGGCCAGCTCGATGATGCGCAGGGCAATACCGGGTGGCGAAGGCAGGTTGCGGCAGAGCGCCAGGGCAGCTGTCAGCTCGGGAGGCATGTCGGGTCGTTCAATTCCATTAGGACAAGAATACCTAGGAATGCATCACAGTCCGCGATTTTCGTTCCTGCTATGCGATTGTGGATTCCCTGCGCCGAGTATCGGCTTGATTCGCGCGCAACGCAAAGGTGTGGGTGTGGGCACCAACGGTGCGCACCCACGGGCCCACCGGCATAAAAAAAGAGCCGCGGTTTCCCGCGGCTCCTTCTGGTCGCTTCACAGCCGGAAGGCTGCAATCAGACCTGCATCGCCTTGGCAACTTCGGCGGCGTAGTCTTCCACCACCTTCTCGATGCCTTCGCCGACGATCAGCAGCTTGAAGCCTGCCACGTCGGCGCCAGCGGCCTTGACCACCTGCTCGACGGTGGTGTCGCCCAGCACGTAGGTCTGGCCGTACAGGGTCACGTCGCTGACGATCTTGTTGATCTTGCCGCTGATGATCTTTTCCAGGATCTCGGCCGGCTTGGCCTTGTCCTTTTCGGACATCTTGGCCAGCTCGATTTCCTTTTCCTTCTCGACGAAGTCGGCCGGAACGTCCGCAGCCTTGTTGTGCGGCGGCTTCAGGGCAGCCACGTGCATGGCCAGGCCACGGGCCAGCTCGACGTCGCCGCCGATCAGATCGACCAGCACGCCGACCTTGCCGTTGGTGTGGACGTACGCACCGACGTTGCCGGTGGTGTCGACCTTGACCATGCGACGGATCTGGATGTTCTCACCCAGGGTCTGCACGGCGGTGGCGCGGGCTTCTTCAACGGTGCGGCCATCGGCCAGCTTGGCAGCCTTCACGGCTTCGACGTCGGTGGCGCCCGATGCCAGGGCAGCGGCGGCGACGGCGTTGACGAAGGACTTGAAGTTGTCATCGTTGGCGACGAAGTCGGTTTCCGAGTTGACTTCGACCAGCACGGCCTTGCCGCCGTCCTGGGCCAGGCCCAGACGGCCTTCGGCGGCCACGCGGTCAGCCTTCTTGTCGGCCTTGGCAGCGCCGGACTTGCGCATGGCTTCAGCAGCAGCGTCGATGTCGCCGTTGGCTTCGGTGAGAGCCTTCTTGCATTCCATCATGCCGGCGCCGGTGCGCTCGCGCAGTTCCTTGACCAGGGAAGCAGTGATTTCCACGGGATTACCTCACGAAAGAAAGGGGTTGGGCCGGCATGGTGGCCGGCCCGTGTGACACGGTCCTGTCACGCGCCAAAGGCTGCGCGCAGGGAGGGTGGACGCCGGGCGTCCACCCCGGGGCCTGGATCAGGCCTGGGCGTCGTCGCCCTTCTTGGCAGCCTTCTTGGCCGGAGCGCGGCGGGCCGGCTTCTCTTCGCCTTCAGCAGCGGCTTCGGCGAACTCTTCCTCACGCACCGAAGCGGCGTGCGGAGCAGCAGCCTTGCCTTCCAGCACGGCGTCGGCAGCGGCGCGGGCGTACAGCTGCACAGCGCGGATGGCGTCGTCGTTGCCCGGGATGGCGTAATCAACCAGTTCCGGGTTGTAGTTGGTGTCGACCACGGCGATGACCGGGATGCCCAGCTTCTTGGCTTCCTTGATCGCGATGTCTTCGTGGCCGATGTCGATCACGAAGATGGCGTCCGGCAGGCGGTTCATGTCCTTGATGCCGCCCAGCGAGGCTTCCAGCTTGTCGCGCTCGCGACGCAGGCCCAGCACTTCGTGCTTGACCAGCTTCTCGAAGGTGCCGTCGGTTTCACCGGCTTCCAGTTCCTTCAGGCGGGCAACCGACTGCTTGACGGTACGGAAGTTGGTCAGGGTGCCGCCCAGCCAGCGCTGGTTCATGAACGGCATGCCGCAACGCTCGGCTTCTTCCTTGATGGTTTCGCGGGCGCTGCGCTTGGTGCCCAGGAACAGGACGGTGCCGCGCTTCTGGGCAACCGACGAGATGAAGTTCATCGCATCGTTGAACAGCGGGACGGTCTTTTCCAGGTTGATGATGTGGATCTTGCCGCGGGCGCCGAAGATGTACGGAGCCATCTTCGGGTTCCAGTAGCGGGTCTGGTGGCCGAAGTGGACGCCGGCTTCCAGCATCTGACGCATGGTGACCTGGGGCATTGCAATACTCCTGATATGGAACCAGCGATTCCGCCCGCGGGGATAGGTATGCGGGACGCGTGGAAGCGCGATCGGTTCCGGGGTTGGGCTTCCCTGTTGCCTCCGTGGCCGAACTCCTTGCGGAGCACCCCGGCACGGATGGGGGCAGCAGGTGTGGATTCACCGGTGACGTCCGGTGTGGACGGGTTCCCGCGCACGCAGGCGGCAGGAATCCGGTCGATTATAGCCCGCTCGGCGCGCTTGCTGCAATTGCCGGGTCCGGCGCGGTCAGGTCGATCATGCGGCCGTCCGGCAGCCGGGCCTGGAAATGGCCATCGATGTAGCCGTCGGCACGGGCCGGCAGGGCCCAGTGGCGCTCCCGGCCAGCCAGGACATAGCCGGCCAGACCCGGCAGCAGCACGGTACGGCGACCATCATTGGCGACGAAGGTGAGGTCCTGCAGGCGAGCGTGCAGTGTCCCTGTGTTGCTCAGTCGCAGCGAAGGTTGCGACGGTTTGAACTCAGTCCAGGCGCGCAGCCGTGGCTGGGCCAACGGCCCGGGCTTGCCCCGAAACAGGGGCAGCGAGTAGCGCGGCAGGCCGGGGATGCTGGGGGCGAGCACGACCCGGTAGGCCTGTTCGGCGGCCACGGGTGTGGGTTGGCGTGGCAGCAGCCAGATGCGCTGGCGGGTGCCGGGCGGGATATCGAGCCGGGTGGGGCTGGCCAGGACCTGGTCGCTGGCACGCAGCTCTTCCGCGTCGGTCTGCTGTTCCCAGGCCAGGATCCGTACCTGGCCCTGCCAGCGGTGGGGGCCAGGGTTGTACAGCCACAGTTCGCCGTGACCGCCTTCGGCGGGCAGCTGCAGGGTGGTCGGCACCAGGTCCAGCGCCGCCGCGGGCAGTGCCAGCAGCAGTGCCAGCAGGCTCAGCAGGATGCGCATCAGTAGATGACGGTCACGGCAGGCGCCGCGTCGTCGCTGTCGGCCGGCGGCGCGAGGTCGTGGATCTGCTGCGGAAGCTCGGGCGTGTCGCTGCGCTGGTGCGGTGCCGTGCATCGGGTGTTGCCGCCATCGCCGCTGCAGCCCTCGACCACGGTCAGCCGGATCTGCAGGGAGGTGCTGCCGGGTTCGGCCCATGCCGGCGTGCTGGCGACCAGCATCGCCCCGATCAGAAGTGCGCGAACCACCTGCCATCCACCGTGCTGTAGGACCCGTTGCGCGGTATCGGCCGGATCGGCCGGATCTGTAGGGTCGACTGCCAGTCGACTGGTCCTGGCGCAGGAGTGATGCGCGCATCCACGCATGGCGTGGATCTACCGAAACCCACCCCGATGGGTGCCGACCATTCCAAACCCATCCCGGTGGATGCCGACCGTTGGTCGGCACACAGGTCAGTAAGTGATCGTCACCTGCACCAGATCATTGTAGGTACCCGCCGGGGGCTGGCCGGTGACGGGCGCTACCCGGCCATGGATGGTCAGCTGCTGCGCGCTGCCACTTCCGGTGCCGCCAACGGTATCGACGTTGAGGGTATTGCCCCAGCGCAGGCTGCGAGCGGCATCGCGGTACAGCTCATAGGGGAGGTAGTAGGTGCCGCTGCCAATGGTGGTGGCCATGCGCCGGGTGGTGGAGGCAGCAGGATTGTTCTGGCCGTTGTTGAGGCTGATCTGGTAGGCGGTGTTCTTCAGGCAGGTCAGCGTGAGCGTGGCGGTCCGGTCGATGTTGGCGGGAATGCCGCCGGTGACGTTGCCGAAGTCCATGTTGGTGGTGACGTAGCTGCCGCATTGCGGCAACACATTGGCGGTGGCGGTGAAGCTGAAGGCTGCACTCGCACTGTTTGTACCGGTGGCGCCGCCATTGCAGGTGGCGGGGATGGTGGCGGTGCCGAGCAGCACTTCGTTCCAGGCCCAGGTGAGCACTACGCTGGCGCCGCTGAAGGTGCTGCTGTACGCACCCGATGCCAGGACCTGGTTGGCCGGGATCTGTCCGAACAGCTGTACGGACTGCGCGCCGCTGCCGCCGGTCAGCAGCGGTACGTTGTAGCTCATGGTCAGCTCCTGTGCCGGTGGCGTGCCGTGCGGAACCAGCCCGGTGACCTGGCCGAAGCTGGCATTGTTGTACAGCTGGAAATTCATGGTGTCGCTGGTGGAAGTGGACATCGTGCGGAAGGTGGAGCTGCTGCCGCCGCCACTGCCTGCGCCGACACCCACGCAGACGCGGACGCCGGTGGTGGCCAGCAGGCTCAGTGCGGCGGTGGTGCAGGTCACCGTGATGTTCAGCGTCGCCGCCGTAGGGCCGGGAGCGTTGCTGTTGATGTTGCCGAACGGCAGGGTCGGGTTCGCGGTTGCCGTGCAGACCGCTGTCGCCTGGGCCGGTAGTGCCGCGAGCAGGCCGGCGAACAGCAGCATGCCGAGCAGCAGCACTCTCATGGCGCCACCTCCGGGATGCACGGCAGCGGTGCCGGCTTCGGTCGGGCGCCGGACGCCACTACCTTGGGCTGCTCGGGTACCTTCACCCGGCACTGGCCGCGGCTGGTAGTGATGTACAGCGTGCTGCCGGCGGCCACGTCCTCCAGGTACAGCAGGCCGTCATAGCCGACCGTCGCCTGGCGGCCATCGGGCAGCTGCACCTCGCTGCCAACCTCCAGCGGCTGTCCGTCCATTGCCAGCAGGGTCAGGCTGAGCGAGGGCCGCGAGCGCAGCTGGAACGTCACATGCGCACCTGCGCGCTGTCGTGGTGTCACCCAGTCCTCGATGCGGTCGGCACGCATGTCCTCGGGCAGGTCGAGGGTGTCGATCGAGACCCGGTTGCGCTGCCAGGACAGCAACGGACTGACCAGCAGCAGGCCGCGATCATCGGTGACGCCGATCAGGCGGTTCTCCAGCCGCACCGGCACGCCACCGACACCATTGGTGCTGATCACCGCGAACGCATCGGAGACCTCGCGGGTGGCGAAGGCATGCCCGCCCATCCAGACCAGGCTGCCACTGGCGCTGCCGTAGGCATAGTTGAGCCCGCCCTGGCGCGAGGCGCCGAACGAGTAACGGCCGACGTCATTGAGGATACCGACTTCGGCCAGCCCGCCATTGCCGTCCTCGCCATGGCGCACCTGCGCGCGCCAGCCGATGCCGCCTGCGCTGCCGTCACCGGGCACCGGCTGGGTCACGTCGGCCACCCAGCTCTGGCTGTCGCCGTTGCGCTGGCTGGACAGGCTGGCCTGGCGGTTGTTGCCGAGACTGGCGGTCACCGACAGGTAGATGCTGCGGTCGTCGCTGCGGTCCAGGTTCTGGTTCACCGACAGGTAGGCCGACCAGCGCTGGCTCCAGGTGCGCGACCAGAACAGGCTGGCATAGCGGTTGTCCTCGCCATCCGGGTAGCGCAGGCGCAGGTAGCTGGCGCTGAGCGTGCCCAGCCGAAGCAGATCCGCGCCGACCGTGGCCTGTTCGCTGATGCTGGGTGGCAGGTTGCCCTGCAATGCCCCGAGGTCACGGTAGTCGCCGTGGCTGCGCACGCTGCGCAGGTTGACGTTGAGGCGGCGGTTGTTCCAGCTGTAACCCAGCGCCCACTGGCCACCCTGCAGGCCCTGGTAGCTGCTGTGCGCATAGGCGGCGTTGAACACGCCGGCGCCACCCAGCAGCCACCAGCCGCCGATGCCGGCCTGGGCCAGGCCACCACCGCCTTCGGCATGAGCCTCGCCGGTGAACGTGTCACTGATGCCACCGCGCCAGCTGGCACTTGCCACGGTGCGGTCGTCGTAGGCGAAGGAGCGTTGGCCGAAGTCCTCACGCAGGTGGCCGATGCCGGCGGACCAGTCCGACAGGCCCTTGGCCAGCAGCTGCTGGGTGCCATAGAAGCTGAAATCCAGGGTCTGCATGCGGCCGAACGCATCGGTCACCACCACCTGTGCGCTGCCGGTGCCGCTGATGCCCGGCTGTGCCGCCAACTGGAACGGGCCGACCGGGACCTGGCCGCTGTACTGGCGCAGACCATCGACGTATAGCTCGACCGTGGACGGCACCACCGCCTGGCCGAGGAAACTGGGCGTGGGGGTCAGTACACGATAGGGCTGCAGGCCGTAGTTACGACCGATCTGCAGGCCACCCAGGCGTACCGGCCGGGTCCAGTCGACGAAGCCGCTGTAGAAATCGCCGACCTCCAGCGTCATCGCCTGGTCGGGGAAATCCAGGCTCCAGCGCGTATCCAGGCGCACGCTTTCACCGCGCCAGCGACGATCACCGGGCTGCTGGTAGCGACGGCTGATCGCGGTGTTCTCGAAGGTGCCGTTGCCGATGCCGAACAGGCGCAGCTCCGAGCTCAGGCTGAGGTTGCCGAGCGTGTCCACCCGGCTGCCGTAGATGTCGTAGTTGAGCAGCACGCCGGGTGAGGCGCTGCCGGCAGGTGCACGCGTCTGTGGGCGGCTGAGTACGGTGGTCGGCAGGGTCAGCTGGTCCAGCGGCACGTCCAGCGCCAGGGTCTGCATGTGCGCGTCATAGCGCACCACCGCGCCGCTGATCTGGTCCAGGTAGACCGGTGCATCGCCGCTGGCATTGAAGCCGAGCTGGCGCAGGACGTCGGGGCTGGCCTGCAGGCGGCCACGGTTTTCGACGAACGGCAGCAGGCCGCGCGGCGTGCTGTTGAGCGATACGTCCAGATACAGCGTCTGGCTGGCGGTCAGCGGGGTGGGGGGCGGCAGGATCGCATCGGCGGAGATTCCTGATACGTCGGCGGCTCCCGTGGCCGCGGCACCGGACACATCGGCGGCTTCGGTCGCCGCAGGAGCCAGGGCAGCCAGCAGCGCGCCCATCAACGCCTCAGCGAGCCGGTGGTGGCGATAGCGGGGTCTGTTCCGACTCGCCATTGAGCTTGGCCGTGATCTGGTCGTTGTCGCGGTCGATCGCCATGCGCTCGATCGGCCAGCGCATCACCTGGCCGGGCAGCACATAGCCCAGCAGGCCGGGGTGCACGATGCGCGGGCGCTTGGCGCTACCGAGTGCGAGGTCGGCAATCTGTGCATAGCTGTTGCCCGAATTGGCCACCTCGACGCCGTTGCGGCCATCGCCCAGCGTCACCAGGCGCGCCTGCAGCTGCGGGGCGAGCTTGCCGGACGCGGGCTGCACGAATACCGGGATCGAGTAGCGCAGGACGAACTGCATGCCCTCGGCACGGGTGGCCAGGTCCGGCACCTCGTCCACGATCAGGCGGTAGTACTGCTGTGCCGCCGGGGGCTCCCGGGTCGGGCGCATCACCCGCACCAGCTGCTGCTGGCCCGCCGCCAGCTCCTGCATCGGCGGGGAGGCCATCAGTTCATCGGTGGGCAGCAGTTGCTCCTGGCCACCCTGCTGCACCCAGCGGAAGACGCGTACCTGCAGCTTCACCGGTGAGGTGCCGCTGTTGGTCAGCCACAGCTCGCCGGCACGCTGGCGGGCTTCCAGCTGCAGGCTGGTGGGGGCGACCTGCAGGCTGGTGGCGCCTGCCGTAGAGGTCGCCAGCAGGCACAGGGCGAGCAGCGCCACGCCGGTGGCGCGCCACGGGCGGGGTCCGGCCATGCGGGCGTGCTCCATCAATAGGTGATCGTGGCGGTGACCGTATCCAGGTAGTTACCGGTGGCCGGGTTGTTGGTGCTCAGGTTGAGGATCTGGCCGTAGACGATGTAAGGCACGGCCAAGCCGGTGCCGATGCCGGCCTGCGTGTTGGTGCCGGAGGTGGAACCCCAGACCAGGGTGTGCGCGGCATCCTGGTACAGCTGGTAGCCCACGAAGTTGTTGGCGGTCACCGCGGCGTTGGTGTTCTTCATCCGGCGGGTGGTGACGTCATTGGCAGTGCCTGCATTGGCACCCGCATTCAGTGAAATCGTGTACGGGGTCAGGGCCGAGCACTGCGCGGTGACCGTGCCCTGGCCCAGGGTGGGGGTCGCCGTGGTCGAGGCCGCAGTGCCGAAGTCGACGTTGGTTGCCGCAGCGGCGGTGATGGTGCAGGCCTTGGTGACCACCAGGGTGACGTTGAAGGTGGTGGTGTCGGCGGCCTGGGCCAGCGCTGGGCCAGCCATCAGCAGGGCCAACAGGCGCCACGCACGCAGGGAACGAAGCGGGAATCGCATGGACAACCTCCCTGACCCGAAGGTCCGTTGAACAAGGCGAAGGCGGCACGTTCGGCACCGCTTCGGCGACGGTGACCCCAGCTTAGGAGGCGTAAGTGTCTGTATTCCGTGATAAACAGGGAGGCGAAAGGGGGGCGGCGATCACGCTTTCACTTTCCTTGCCGGAACCGTGCATGGCCCGGATCGCCAGTTGGGTGGCGTTCGTTCAGATTGTGGCCGGATCGGCGATAATGGGGGCCATGAGCGTGAATCTGAAAACCCCGCAGGAAATCGAGATGATGCGAATCGCCGGCCGCATGGCCAGCGAAGTGCTCGACATCGTCACCCCCCACGTCAAGCCCGGTGTCACCACCGAGGAACTGGACCGCATCTGCCACGACCACATCGTGAACGTGCAGGGCGCCGTTCCGGCCAACGTCGGCTACCGCGGCTTCCCGAAGACCGTGTGCACCTCGGTCAACAACGTCATCTGCCATGGCATCCCCAGCGAAGGGAAGGTGCTCAAGGATGGCGACATCATCAATATCGACGTCACCGTCATCAAGGATGGCTGGCACGGCGACACCAGCCGCATGTACTTCGTCGGCACGCCTTCGGTGATGGCCCGCCGCCTGGTGGAAACCACCTACGAAGCGATGTGGCGCGGCATCCGCGCGGTGCGTCCGGGCGCCACCCTGGGTGACATCGGCCATGCCATCCAGAGCTATGCCGAAGGCGAGCGTTTCAGCGTGGTGCGCGAGTACTGCGGCCACGGCATCGGCAAGGTCTACCACGATGAGCCGCAGGTGGTGCATTACGGCCGTCCGGGCCAGGGCCTGGTGCTGCAGCCGGGCATGACCTTCACCATCGAGCCGATGATCAACGAGGGCACCCGTTACAACAAGGTGCTGCCGGATGGCTGGACCGTGGTGACCAAGGACCGCAAGTTGTCGGCACAGTGGGAGCACATGATCGCGGTCACCGAAACCGGCGTTGACGTGCTGACGCTGTCGCCGGGCGAGTCACAGGTCTCCTGACGATGCTGCCGGCGGGTTCGCTGCTGGACACGCCGGCCGCGTCGCTCAACGACCCGGACTGGGCTGCTGCCGCGCGACAGGCGCTGCAGCAGGCCGACGCGCGGCTGTACCGCCGCTTCGACCAGGGCGACAACATCGAGCGCCTGCTGGCGCTGCGCGCGCGTGCCGCCGACCATCTGATCCGCCTGGCCTGGCAGCGTTGCCTGCCGGCCGACAGTGGCCTTTCACTGTTCGCGGTGGGTGGGTACGGACGCGGTGAACTGTTCCCGCGTTCGGACATCGACCTGCTGGTGTTCGGTGATCCTGCCGTGCAGCTTGCCCACGAGGCGGAACTGGCGCGTTTGTTCGCGCTGCTGTGGGATTGCGGGCTTGCAGTGAGCCATGCCGTGCGTTCGGCGGCGCAGTGCCGCGAGGCGGCGGCTGACCAGACCGTGCTGACCGCGCTGATCGAGGCGCGCCCGATCCTGGCCGATGATGCGGCACGCCGCGCGCTGCGCGAGGCCATCGACGACCGCGAGCTGTGGCCGGCACGTGCGTTCTTCCTGGCCAAGCTGGAGGAGCTGCGCAACCGCCACCAGCGTTTCGGCGATACCGCCGACAACCTGGAGCCGGACCTGAAGGATGGCCCGGGCGGCCTGCGCGATCTCAATACGCTGGGCTGGATGGCGCTGCGCGCATTCGGCGTGCGTGACCTGGAGGCGCTGGTCGGGCTCGGCCATCTGGGCGCCGACGAAGCAGCAGCACTGAAGCGCGAACGTGCGGTGCTGGCGCGGCTGCGCTTCGGCCTGCACCTGGTGGCACGCCGTCCGGAAGAGCGCCTGCGTTTCGATTACCAGAAGACCCTGGCCGCGCGCCTGGGCTTCGAAGACGATGCCGAGAATCTCGGCGTCGAGAAGATGATGCAGGGGTTCTACCGCGCCGCCCTGGTGGTGCGCCGGATCAGCGACCGCCTGCTGCAGCGTTTCGAGGAACAGTTCGATGGCGAGGCGCAGCCGGAGCCGTTGACCGTGGGTTTCTCCCTGCGCCGTGGTTACCTGGCGGCCAACGAAGCCGACTGGCCGCGCGGCGACATCGGCCAGGTGTTCGCGCTGTTCGCCAGCTGGGCCAACAATCCGCAGGTGCGCGGCCTGCATTCGCTGACCGCGCGTGCGCTGGCCGAAGCGCTGCCACTGCTGCCGGCCTACGACCAGGCTGATGCCGATGCACGCGAGCAGTTCCTGGCGCTGCTGCGCGGCCAGCGCCCGGTCGATACGCTCTCGCGCATGGCGCGGCTGGGCGTGCTTGGCCAGTGGATTCCCGCGTTCGCCCAGGTCAGCGGGCGCATGCAGTTCGACCTGTTCCATGTCTACACCGTCGACCAGCACACGCTGATGGTCCTGCGCAACATCGGCCAGTTCGCCAGCAGCCGTGCCGACGAGCGCTTTTCGATCGCGCATGAAGTGTGGCCGCGCCTGCGCAAGCCGGAGCTGCTGCTGCTGGCCGGCCTGTTCCATGACATCGCCAAGGGCCGTGGCGGCGACCACTCGGAGCTGGGCGCGGTGGACGCGCGCGCGTTCTGCCAGGCGCATGCGCTGAGCACGTCCGATACCGAACTGGTGGCGTGGCTGGTCGAACAGCACCTGCGCATGTCGGTGACCGCGCAGAAGCAGGACATCGCCGACCCGGTGGTGATCCATCGCTTCGCCACCCTGGTGGGCAGCCGCGACCGCCTCGACTATCTGTACCTGCTGACCTGCGCTGATATCGCCGGCACCAGTCCGAAGCTGTGGAACGCGTGGAAGGACCGCCTGCTGGCCGATCTGTATTTCGCCACCCGGCGCGCGCTGCGCGAAGGGCTCGAGCATCCGGTACCCGCGGCCGAGCGCGTGGCCGAGGCGCGCGACAGCGTGCGCGCACTGGTGCGCGAACAGGGGTACGACGATGCCACCATCGACCGCCAGTTCGCAGTGATGCCCGACGAAGGCTTCATCCGCCTGCGCCCGGAGCAGCTGGCCTGGCAGACCGCCGCGCTGGTGCCGGTGAAGCAGGGCCACACACTGGTGAAGGTACGCCGGATCAGCGTCGACGACCCGGCGCTGGAGGTGTTCGTGCACTCCCCGGACCGTGATGGCCTGTTCGCAGCGATCGCCATGACCCTGGACCGCAAGGGCTATGGCATCCATCGCGCACGCGTGCTGGACGGCCCTGCCGACACCATCTTCGATACCTTCGAAGTGAACCCGGCCGACAGCTTTGCCGATGGCAGCAGCGCCAATCTGGAGGCGGCGCTGCGCGAAGCGCTCAGTGGCGACCTGACCCGCCTGCGGCCGTCGCGCCGGGTGGTGCCACGGCAGCTGCGCCATTTCCGTTTCGCCCCCCGCATCGAGTTCCGCGATGAACCCGGCGCGACCCGTTTTGCCCTGGTCGCTCCTGACCGCCCCGGCCTGCTGGCCGACGTGGCGTTCGTGCTGCGCAACCAGGGCCTGCGCGTGCATGATGCGCGCATTGCCACGTTCGGCGAACGCGCCGAAGACACCTTCGTGATCAGTGACGAACACGACCTCCCCCTGACTGAACCTGCCCGGCAGCAGTTGCATGACGCGATGCTGGCCTGCCTGGACCCTGATCGAAACGCCGGAGACCCCGCCTGATGGCCACCAAGCCTGTTAAGAAGACTGCTGCCACCGCCAAGAGCGCAGCGGCCAAGAAAGCTCCACAACAGCCGAAGGCTGGTCAAACTGCCGCCGTGCCGGCCGCGAAGAAGGCTGCCGCGCCGAAGAAAGCCGCAGCGGTAAAGGCCCCGGCGAAGAAGATGGCGGCACCCAAGAAGGCCCCGGCCAAGAGTGCCGAAGCCGCACGCGCCGAAACCATCGCCCGCAAGTCGCTGCGCAAGCCGGCCGCGCCGGGCGTGGAAGAACTGAAGTTCGGCATCGAGAGCGCCTTCGAGCGCCGCGCCACGCTGACCCTGCACGAACTGGAAGGTTCGACCAAGCCGCTGGTCAACCGGGTGATCGATGGCCTGGAAAGCGGCGAATTCCGCGTCGCCGAGCCGGACGGCCACGGTGGCTGGAAGGTCAACGAGTGGCTGAAGAAGGCGGTGCTGCTGTACTTCCGCGTCAACGACATGGCCGTGGTCGATGCGCGCCCGGCGCCGTTCTGGGACAAGGTCGAATCGCGCTTCGCCGGCTATGACGAAGCGAAGTTCCGCCGTGGCGGCGTGCGCGTGGTGCCGGGCGCGATCGCCCGCCGCGGCACCTACTTCGGCAAGGACGTGGTGCTGATGCCGAGCTTCACCAACATCGGCGCCTATGTCGGCGAAGGCACCATGGTCGATACCTGGGCCACCGTCGGTTCCTGCGCGCAGATCGGCCAGCACTGCCACCTGTCCGGCGGCGCCGGCATCGGCGGCGTGCTGGAGCCGCTGCAGGCCAGCCCGACCATCATCGAGGACCACTGCTTCATCGGTGCGCGCTCGGAAGTGGTGGAAGGCGTGGTGGTCGGCCACCACAGCGTGATCGGCATGGGCGTGTTCCTCAGCCAGAGCACCCGCATCTACAACCGCGCCACCGGCGAGATCAGCTACGGCTACATCCCGCCGTACAGCGTGGTGGTGTCCGGTTCGCTGCCGAGCAAGGACGGTACCCACTCGCTGTACTGCGCGGTGATCGTCAAGCAGGTCGATGCCAAGACCCGCAGCAAGACCAGCGTCAACGACCTGCTGCGCGGCCTGGCCGACTGAAGGTGGCTGCGCCGGAGGACCTGGCGCAGTCCGCGATCTACCGGCATCCGTCCGACACCCTGTTCGGGCGGATGCTGCCGCGCCTGCTGCACGCCCCGCGCTGGACCCGGCTGCGCCGCGCACTGTCGCGGCGCTGGCCGATGCCGGCGCTGGTCAGTGACGTGCGCGACGTGGTCTACGTGAGCTGGTGGGTCGACGTGCGCCACGCGCCGATGCCACCACCAGGCCATCACTATGTGGTCCATGCCGGACGCACGCCTTACACCATCCTCAGCTACCGTCACGGCCACTTCGGGCCCGCGCTGGCTGGGCCGCTGCGTTCCCTGATGCCGTCTCCGAGGCAGAGCAACTGGCGCTGGTACCTGCATCGTGACGACGATCCGGACGGGACACCGGTGGTGCTGTTCGACCGCAACGTGATGGATCAGCTGCCCTTCGTGGCCGGCGCGCGTGCCTTCAGCGATGCCATGCAGCCGCATCTGTCCACTCGCTTCGAGCATGTGGTGCGTGCCGATGGCGGAGGGTACACCCTGATCGAAGGCGGGCAGGGCAGTGCCCCGGCGCTGCACCTGCAGTGGCAGGCCGCTGCGGGCTGGGACGATGCCGGGTGGGCGGCGGCCTTCGGCGGCCACCAGGCCCTGCTGCGCTTCCTCTCCTGCCAGGACGAGGCCATCGCCCGTACCTGCGACCAGCGCTGGGCCAGCACCCGCATCGCGCTGCCGGTCGAGGTCGACAGCCTGCAGCCCCTGCGCCTGATCGGCGAACTGCAGTGTCCGCGGCTGCAGGCGATGGGCGTGGCGCTGCACGAGGGGCTGGCCTTCCGGCTGCCACGGGTGCCGTTCCGGGTCGTGTCCGAGCGCCTGTTGTGAGATTCTGGCCCTCTGTTTTCCAGCATCACAGATGGCCATGAGCACCACTGTCTACGGTTTGAAGAACTGCGATACCTGCAAGAAGGCGACCAAGTGGCTGGACCGCTTCGGCGTGCCTTACACCTTCGTCGACTACCGCGACAACAAACCCAGCCCGGAAACGCTGCTGGCATGGGCGGCGCAGCTGGGTGGCCTGGCCGCGATGGTGAACAAGTCGTCCACCACCTGGCGGCAGTTGCCGGACAACCGCAAGGCTGCCGATTCCGAGGCCGAATGGAAGCTGTTGCTGCGCGAGTATCCGCAGCTGATCAAGCGCCCGCTGGTGGTCACCGCCGACGGCGCGGTCAGCCAGGGTTTCAGTGATAACGGCTTCAAGGCACGCTTCGGCGTGGGCGACGCATGAGCGCTGTCCTCGACTTGACCTGTGAGCTGATCGCACGGCCTTCGGTGACACCGGACGATGCCGGCTGCCAGGCACTGCTGGCGGCACGCCTGAAGCAGGCCGGATTCCATTGCGATCACCTGCGCCTGGGTGACGTCGACAATCTGTGGGCGACCCACGGCCAGGGCGCGCCGGTACTGGTGTTGCTGGGCCACACCGACGTGGTGCCGCCCGGCCCGCGCGAGGCCTGGGCCAGCGATCCGTTCACGCCGCAGATCCGTGAGGGCGTGCTCTACGGCCGCGGCGCCGCCGACATGAAGGGCAGTGTCGCCGCGTTCGTGGTCGCCGCCGAGCAGTTTGTCGCTGCACATCCCGATCACCCGGGCACGCTGGCGGTGCTGCTGACCAGCGACGAGGAAGGCGATGCCATCGACGGCGTGCGCCATGTCGCACGCCTGTTCGCCGCACGCGGCCAGCGCATCGACTGGTGCATTACCGGTGAACCGTCGTCGACGGCCACGCTGGGTGATCTGCTGCGGGTCGGCCGTCGTGGCAGCCTGTCGGCCAAGCTGCGGGTGCAGGGCGTACAGGGCCACGTGGCGTATCCGGAGAAGGCACGCAACCCGATCCACCAGGCCGCTCCGGCCTTGGCCGAACTGAGTGCGCGACGCTGGGACGACGGCTACGAGAGCTTCCCGCCGACCAGCCTGCAGATTTCCAACATCCACGCCGGCACCGGTGCCAACAACGTGATTCCCGGCGAACTCGAAGTGGATTTCAATATCCGCTACAACCCGCACTGGAATGCGCCGAAGCTGGAGGCGGAGATCACCGCAGTGCTGGAGCAGCATGGCCTGCAGTACACGCTGAAGTGGCACCGCAGCGGTGAGCCTTTCTATACCCCGGAAGGCACGCTGCGCGCCACCGCACGTGCGGTGCTGGCCGAGCACATCGGCCGTGCGCCGGAAGAAAGCACCGGCGGTGGCACGTCCGATGCACGCTTCATCGCGCCGCTGGGTGCGCAGTGCATCGAAGTGGGGCCGGTCAACGCCAGCATCCACCAGGTGGATGAGAACGTACGCGTGGACGATCTGGAAGCGTTGCCGGGGCTGTACCAGCGCCTGGTGGAACGGCTGCTGGTGGGAACCCCATGACGGAATGAATTCCGCGAGGGTGGGTGCCGACCGTTGGTCGGCACGCCTCCCGCCGGGGCCGCTTCTCTACTCTGAAAAAATGAAGAACGGCGGCTCGACCGCTTTCTTCCAGTAACTCGGCGCGGCCATGTAGAAGTGTTGCGCCTCGGCCCTGGCGAACCAGTGCGCCGCCGCGTCGGTGTCTTTCTCCACACCCGGCGCACTGCGGCCCAGCAGCAGACCGGCGAAGTACTGGCCGAACACATTGCCCTTCTCACCGGCGCGCTGGTACAGCTGCAGCGCACGCACCGGATCGCGCGGCAGTCCCACGCCCTTTTCCAGCAGCGCGCCCAGGTCGACCTGCGCTTCGGCGTCGCCGTGCTCGGCACGACGCTGGATCTGCGCCACCCGCGGATGCACGGTGTCACCCTGTGCCGCCACCGCCTCCGGCAGTCGCGACGATGAACTCGGGTAGCGCTTGTAGATCATTCCGCGCAGGTCCCAGCGCAGCGCCTGCTGCGCGTCGCCTCGCTGGCGATAGGCCTTGGCGAGCCCGTAGAACGCATAGGGATTGCCGTGGTTGGCCGCCGCCAGATACGCACGTTCACCGCGTTGCCAGGAGGCGCGCAGCACCGGAGCCGGATTGATGTGGGGGCTGTCGGCATGCTGCAGCGTGCCGGAGGTCCAGATCCGGCCCAGTGCTTCTTCCGCTTTGCTGTTGCGGAAGGTCCAGGGCGTGATCGCGGCAGCACGCTCGTAGTAGGCGACGGCGCGCGGATCGTTGAAACGTTCGAAGGTCTGCGCGGTGTCCCAGGCACCGTCGAAGCTGCCGTCCGTGCCGCGTTGCTCCAGTGCCTGCTGCTGCGCCAGCGGCAGCGTGGAAGGCGGAGGCAGGGTCTGGCAGGCCGCCAGGCCCAGGCAGAGCAGGGCGGCCAGCGCTCCGGTGCGTCCATTGCGGTGTTGCATTTCCATTACACGTTCCAGGGCGGGCCATTATGCGCTTCGGGAGTGGTTGCCAACGCAACGGTTGCGCCGTGCTGGAAACCGCGGTAGGGTCGATGCCATGTCGATCCGCCTGGCCACCGCCGTCAATAACAACAACCGCAATAATCTGCGCGCGAATAATCGTGCGCGGCCGATGCGGGACTGCGCCCTGGGTAGATAGACAGCAACACACGCCCGGACACCAGAAAACCCGCATCAGCCGATGCGGGTTTTTTTGTGCCCGGGCGCAGCCCCACCCGGGCCTGGATGGCCGGTCGAACACCTTCCCACCCGTGAAATCCCCCAACAGGAGCTCCCCCATGTGTTCGATCTTCGGAATCTTCGGCCTGCAGGCCGGTGACGATCTTCCCGCTCTGCGCCGCCACGCGCTGGAACTGTCGCAGCGCCAGCGCCACCGTGGCCCGGACTGGAGCGGCGTGTACCTCGACGAAGGTGCGCTGCTGGTCCACGAGCGGCTGGCCATCGTCGATCCGGCCGGTGGTTCGCAGCCGCTGCTGTCGGCCGATGGCCAGCTGGCGCTGGCGGTGAACGGCGAGATCTACAACCACCAGGCATTGAAGGCGGCGCTGACCACCACCTACGACTTCCAGACCGGCTCGGACTGCGAGGTGATCAACGCACTGTACCGCCAGGGCGGATCGCCGGCGCAGTGGCTGGAGCAGCTCAACGGCATCTTCGCCTTCGCGCTGTGGGACCGTGACAGCGGGCGCGTGCTGGTGGCGCGTGACCCGGTCGGCGTGGTGCCGCTGTACTGGGGCCATGATGCCCAGGGACGCCTGCGCGTGGCGTCGGAAATGAAGGCGCTGGTCGACACCTGTGCCGACGTCGCGCAGTTCCCGCCGGGTCACTACTTCGACAGCGCCAGCGGTGAGCTGGTGCGTTATTACCAGCAGCCGTGGCGCGACTACGCCGACGTTCAGGGCCGCCAGGCCGACCTGGCCGAACTGCGCCAGGCCTTCGAGCACGCGGTGGAGCGACAGCTGATGAGTGACGTGCCGTATGGCGTGCTGCTGTCCGGTGGCCTGGATTCGTCACTGGTGGCGGCCGTTGCCGCGCGCTATGCGCGTCGGCGCATCGAGGATGGCGGGCAGACCGAAGCCTGGTGGCCGCGCCTGCATTCGTTCGCGATCGGCTTGAAGGGTTCGCCGGATCTTGCTGCTGCGGCGATCGCTGCCGAGGCTCTTGGCACCGTGCATCACGGCTTCGAATACACCTTCGAGGAAGGCCTCGACGCGCTGCCGGAAGTGATCCGCCACATCGAAACCTATGACGTCACCACCATCCGCGCCTCGACGCCGATGTTCCTGCTGGCACGGCGGATCAAGGCGATGGGCGTGAAAATGGTGCTCTCCGGCGAGGGCAGCGACGAGATCTTCGGTGGCTACCTGTACTTCCACAAGGCACCGGATGCGCGTGAATTCCACGATGAGCTGGTGCGCAAGCTCGACGCCCTGCACAACTACGATTGCCTGCGCGCCAACAAGTCGATGATGGCCTGGGGCGTGGAGCCGCGCGTGCCGTTCCTCGACCGTGAGTTCCTCGATGTGGCGATGCGCTTCGATGCCGCGCACAAGATGGTCGGTGCCGGCTTTGGTGGCCGCCGCATCGAGAAGGCGGTGCTGCGCGAGGCGTTCGACGGCTACCTGCCGGACAGCATCCTGTGGCGGCAGAAGGAACAGTTCAGCGATGGCGTCGGCTACGGCTGGATCGATGGGCTGAAGGCGCATGCCGAAGCACAGGTGAGCGACCGCGTACTGGCGGCGGCTGACAAGCGCTTCCCGCACAACCCGCCGCAGACCAAGGAGGCGTACTACTACCGCCACCTGTTCGAGCAGTTCTTCCCCAGCCGTGCGGCCGCCGAAACCGTCCCGGGTGGCAAGTCGATCGCCTGTTCGTCGCCGGCCGCCATTGCCTGGGATGCCAGCTTCGCTGCAGCAGCAGATCCGTCGGGTCGCGCGATCGCCGGGGTGCACGCGCAGGCACTGGCCTAAGCGCCAAAAAGGGGACGGAGGGGATTAAGTCGTTTGTGGCACAAACGACTTAATCCCCTCCGTCCCCTTTTCCGTATCATCGCCCCCTGCACATTGGGGAATGTTCATGGACGTACAGACCGGGGGCCGGGCGCCGCCGATCAAGTGGGGATGGCGCTACCTGGCCTGGGCCGGGGTGCCGTTGCTGGCCGGCGTGCTGCTGGCGCGATATGCCGGGCCGGCGGCGCCTGCGGCGGTTGCCCGTGCCACCGCCGCCGCTGAAGGCGGCTGGGCTCAGCACCTGACGTCTCCGCTGGGCCTGTTCCTTCTGCAGCTGCTGGTGCTGCTGCTGGTGGCCAAGGGCGCGGGTGCGCTGCTCAAGCGCTTGGGACAACCGGCGGTGATCGGCGAGATGGCCGCTGGCCTGATGATGGGGCCGCTGGTGCTCGGCAGCCTGCTGCCGCAACTGCATGGTGCGTTGTTCCCGGCCAGCTCGCTGGGGCCGCTGGGCATGCTCAGCCAGCTGGGCGTGCTGATGTTCCTGCTGGTGGCCGGTGCCGAGCTGGACCTGGCGGCGCTGCGTGGCCGCCGGCGCTTCGCCTTCACGGTCAGCCATGCCGGCATTGCAGTGCCGTTCGTTCTCGGCGTGGCCCTCGCGATCTGGCTGTATCCGCAGCACGGCCCACAGGGTGTGGGCTTCACCGCATTCGCGTTGTTCGTCGGCATCTCCATGAGCATCACCGCGTTCCCCGTGCTGCTGCGCATCCTTGCCGATCGCGGCATCACACAGACGCCATTGGGTCAGACCGCGATCGCCTGCGCGGCATTGGGCGATGCCACCGCCTGGTGCCTGCTGGCGCTGATCGTGGCCGCTGCCCAGGCCAGCGGCTGGTTGCCGGCCAGCCTCAACCTGCTGTGCGTGGTCGTGTTCGTGGCGCTGATGCTGGGGCTGGTGAAGCCGTGGTTTGCCCGCCAGCAGATCGCGCCGGGCCGTGAGGGACGTTGGCTGCTGGGCATCCTGCTGTTGTCGCTGGCCAGTGCGCTGGTCACCGAGATGCTGGGCATCCACGCACTGTTCGGTGCATTCGCTGCGGGCGTCGCGGTATCGTCCAACGCGCAGTTGCGCGACCTGCTGATGGCCCGCGTCGAACCGTTCGCGGTGACCCTGCTACTGCCACTGTTCTTCGCCATGACTGGCCTGCGCATGCGCGCCGATGCGCTGCAGGCCAGCGACATCGTGTTGTGCGTGGTGGTGATCGCGGTGGCCACGACGGGCAAGCTGCTGGGCACCTTCAGTGCCGCGCGCAGTGCCGGCATGCCCACGCGCGAGGCATGGCGGCTGGGCGCACTGATGAACACCCGTGGCCTGATGGAGCTGATCGTGCTCAACCTGGGTTACGAGCTGGGCCTGCTCGGCGACCGCCTGTTCGCGGTGCTGGTGATCATGGCGCTGGTGACCACGGCGATGACCGGGCCGCTGCTGAACCTGATCGAGCGGCGCAGGGGCTGAGTGCTGGACGGCATCCACGCAGGAGTGGAGGTGGGGTCAGATCCCTTTTCCTCTGGAAAAGGGATCTGACCCCGGCCGTCAACGGGCCGGCACCAGCGTCATCGTGTGCTGCGCCTTGCCGGGCAGGAACGGTGTCGGCCGCCCATGCACCCAGTCTTCGTGGCCGGCGCCCCAGTAGGGAGACAGCGGATGGCCGCTCTGGCCGCCGGGCATGTGCACGATGCCGTCGGCCTCGTGGCCGGGCGAGACCACCATGCGCTCGGAGGCGCCGAAGTTCGGCGTCTGCACGCGCGGCATGTCGCGGTCGCCGGGCAGGCGGTCGGCCGGCATGCACAGCCAGCGCTTGGCGATGTCCGGCAGTGCCCGCGCGATGGGATGACAGATCGCCGCGGTATTGCGTTCGCCCCAGGTGCGCTGGGCCAGTGGGCCCTGCTTGGCCAGCTCGCTCTCGGTGCGGCGTGCGGCATCAAGCAGCAGCGCGTCCCAGCTGTCGTAGGCCGGTGGCAACAGGTTGGCGGGGCGTTGCTGCAGCATCGGCCAGGCCACGCCTTCCAGTTGTGCCAGGCGCGGGTCCAGATAGTCATCGCCCAGCTGCGCGTTGGCCGGCGCCAGCAGTGCATCGGACAGGGTATCCATCACCTGCGTGCGGAACGCGCGCACCACCCGGTAGCTGACCGAGCTGGCCGAGGCCCGGCCGCCCCATTGATGGCTGACCGCCTTCAAGCGCTTCAGTGCAGGGTCGTCACTGCGTTCGATGACGTCATGCAGCAACGCCCACCAGCGCTGCAGAAACACGGCGCGATCATCGAGCTGGATCGCCAGCAGGTCGTGTTCGTCGAAGCGGTCCTGGATTGCCAGCAGGTCGCGGATCTGCCGCGCCCGGGCACCAAGGTCATAGCCGCCGTTGCCGACGCTGGCCAGTGCCTCGCCGTCGAGGACGCGACCGTTGGCGGTCCACAGGCGATGGTTGGGGGGATCGATCAGTGCCGGCGAGGCATCGCTGCGGATCGGCCACGGTGCGCAGTCCTGGTTGTTGGCGGCAGTGAAGCCGGCCGGCGCACAGCCGGGGCCGCGGTCAGGGCGGGCACCGATCAGCCGCCAGGCAATGCGGCCGCTGCGGTCGCCGACCACCAGGTTCTGCGCGGGAATGCCGGCGCGGTCGGCGAAGTGCAGGGCGCCATCCAGATCGCCGGCGCGGGCCAGGTCAGCGAAGTCCAGGCGCACGGCGCCGGGCAGGTGTGCGACCCAGCGCAGCGCATCGCCACTGCCATCGGCATGGGTATGCAGGATCGGCCCCCAGGCGGTTTCGCGTACCGGGAACAGCACGTCGGCCTGGCCAGCCACGGCGATGCGTTCTTCGTGCACGGTCATCGCGGCGTTGGCCGGTTCCGTGCGGTAGTCCGCCGTGTCGATGTAGCTGTTGGTGAAGCCCCAGGCGACGTGGCCGTTGCTGCCGACGATCACGGCCGGCAGGCCGGGCAGCGAGAAGCCGGTGACATCGACCTGGCCGCCGGCGGCCTGCGGGTCGGGGTAGCGCAGGCGCACGCGGAACCACAGGCCGGGTGCACGCAGGCCCAGGTGCATGTCGTCGGCGACGATCGCGCGGCCGTCGGCGGTAAGTGCACCGGCCACCGCGAAGTTGTTGCTGCCGATGACGTCGGCCTCTTCCTGCTCAGTGCCCGTTTTCCCCTTCAAAGTGCGCAGATCGAGCTGGCTGGCATCGGGCAGGGCGGCGTTGCCGGTGGGTTCGCCGAACAGCGGTGCATCCCATTCGGTGCCGTCGTGGGCGATCAGCGCGTACAGCGCCGGCGGCACCACTGCGCGGATGCGGCTCAGTGCAAGCTCGGTCTGGTTGTTCGGGTCCTGCAGGTCGGCGTACATGGCCAGCCCGGCCAGCACGCTGTCGCTGGCCTGCCACGGTTGTGGCGATTGCCGCAGCAGCAGGTAGGCCCACGGGCGCACGGAGAGATCGGCCAGGCCCTCGTTGACGCCATCCACGTAGGCGCGCACCGCCTCGCCGTTGTCGCCCAGTGCGGCCTGCAGATTCGCCTCGGTGCGTGCGCGCAGGCGATGCACGCGCATGCGCTTGTCAGCATCGATGGCCTTCGGCCCGAACAGCGCCGACAGCTCGCCGGCGGCACTGCGGCGCATCAGGTCCATCTCGAAATAACGTTCCTGCGCGTGTACGCGGCCGAGCGCACGCATCGCGTCGGCCTGGCTGCCGGCGGTAATGGTGACCACGCCCAGCGCATCGCGCTCGATGGTGACCGGCTTGGCCAGCCCCGGCAGCGCATGCTCGCCGTCCAGGTCGGCCAGGCTGCCGCGCAGCAGCAGCCATAGCACCAGGACGGTGACCAGCGCGATGGCGATCAACACGCCCAGCACCCAACGCCATGTACGTCGCATCGCACGTCCTTTCCGAACTCGTGGGCTGATTGTAGCCGCAGGCGCAACTGCGACTGATTCCGATTAGATCACCGTATTTTGAAATGCGGCACCCTATGTCACATCGATTCACAGGAGCCCCCCATGAAAGGCAACCCGGACGTCATCGCCTGCCTGAAGGAACTGCTGCGCGGCGAGCTTGCTGCCCGCGACCAGTACTTCATCCATTCCCGCCGCTACGAGGACCAGGGCCTGTTCGCGCTGTACGAACGCCTGAACCACGAGATGGAAGAGGAAACCCAGCACGCCGATGCGCTGCTGCGCCGGATCCTGTTCCTCGGCGGTGACCCGGACATGCGCCCGCATGCCACCGAGCCGGGCAAGACCGTGGAGGAGATGCTGCAGAAGGATCTCGATACTGAATACGCGGTTCGGAACAATCTCGCCGCCGGCATGAAGCTGTGCGAGGAGAAGGGTGACTACGTGAGCCGCGACATCCTGCTTGCACAGCTGAAGGACACCGAAGAAGACCACGCCTGGTGGCTGGAGCAGCAGCTGGGCCTGATCAAGCGCATCGGCTTGGAGCTGTACCAGCTGAGCAAGATCGACGGCAACGGCGCTCCGGCGCACTGAGCCGCAGGTGGCGCCGGGCCATGCCCGGTGACCACCCGGTAGAGCCGACCGCTGGTCGGCTGCTCTGCAAAAAGCAGCCGACCAGCGGTCGGCTCTACCAGAAGAAGCACAGCGTTCTGTCGCCCGCCAGCACCGGAGCATCGCCAGCCAGCCTTCGCCCGCCAGCCGCTCCACCGCCCGCCAGCCGACAACGAAAAAGCCGGGGAATGCCCCGGCTTTTTCGTGTCCGGGGTCGGATCCGTTTTCGACGAAAACGGCTCTGACCCCTCGCCATGTTGAATGGGTCAGAGCCCTTTCCCATGGAAAGGGATCCGACCCCGCACCCTCACTCCACCGACAACCCTTCCACCTTCTGCCAGCCGCGCGGCAGCAGGTGGCCGCGGGTGGCGCGGGCGCCGAGGTAGGCGTCGAGCTCGTTGAACTTCAGGCCCATGGTGCGCTGGCCGGCGCGGACCTGCAGGGTCTGCCCCGGGCTGATCGCCACGATGGCCACCACGCGTTCGGTGGCGAGCTTGGCCTTCGGGATCTCGATGATCTTGTTGCCCTTGCCCTTGTCCAGTTCCGGCAGGTCGTTGGCGGCGATCGCCAGCAGGTTGCCGGAGCTGGTCACTGCCACGATGCGGTCGGTGGCGACGTTGGCGACCACCGACGGGGTCAGCACCGACGAACCCGCCGACAGGTTCAGCATCGCCTTGCCGGCCTTGTTGCGGCCGATCAGGTTCTCGAAGCGGGTGACGAAGCCGTAGCCGTGGGTGGAGGCCAGCACGAAGCGGGCATCCGGCTCGGCACTGGCCAGGGTGACGAAGCTGGTGCCCGCTGCCGGCGAGAAGCGGCCGGTCAACGGTTCACCATTGCCGCGCGCCGAAGGCAGGGTATGCACCGGCGTCGAGTAGGCGCGGCCCTCGCTGTCGAGGAACGCGACCTGCTGCGTGCTGCGCGCACGCACTGCGCCCTGCAGGGCGTCACCATCACGGTAGGACAGGGCGGACGCATCGACGTCGTGGCCCTTGGCGGCGCGGATCCAGCCCTTCTCCGACAGCACGACGGTCATCGGCTCGCTCGGCACCAGCTCGGTCTCGTCGATGGCCTGCGCGGCCTGGCGCTGCACCAGCGGCGAACGGCGTGCGTCGCCGAACTTCTTGGCATCGGCGGTCAGTTCGTCGCGGATCAGCTTCTTCAGCTTGGCCTTGCTGTCGAGGATGCCGAGGATCTTCTCGCGCTCCTTGGCCAGCTCGTCCTGCTCGCCGCGGATCTTCATCTCCTCCAGGCGGGCCAGCTGCTTCAGCTTGGTTTCCAGGATGTACTCGGCCTGGTCGTCGGACAGGCCGAAGCGCGCGATCAGCGCCGCCTTCGGTTCGTCCTCGGTACGGATGATGTGGATCACCTCGTCCAGGTTGAGGAACGCGACCAGCAGGCCTTCCAACAGGTGCAGGCGGCGCTCGACCTTCTGCAGGCGGTGCTGCAGGCGGCGGGTGACGGTGTTGCTGCGGAAGGTCAGCCATTCGCTGAGCAGCATCTTCAGGTTCTTCACCTGCGGACGGCCGTCCAGCCCGATCACGTTGAGGTTGACGCGGTAGCTGCGCTCCAGGTCCGTGGTCGCGAACAGGTGGCCCATCAGCTGGTCGGCGTCGACGCGGTTGGAGCGCGGCACCAGCACCACGCGCACCGGGTTGGCGTGGTCGGATTCGTCGCGGATGTCTTCCAGCCACGGCAGCTTCTTGGCGCGCATCTGCGCGGCGATCTGCTCGATCACCTTCGACGGCGACACCTGGAACGGCAGCGCGGTGACCACGATGTTGTTGGCTTCCTTGGTGAAGGTCGCACGCGCACGCACGCTGCCGTTGCCGGTCTCGTACATCGTGCGCAGGTCGTTGGCTGCGGTGATGATCTCGGCGCTGGACGGATAGTCCGGGCCCTGCACGTGCTCGCACAGATCGCGCACGCTGGCCTCGGGGTTGTCCAGCAGGTGCAGCAGCGCGCTGACAATCTCGTTGAGATTGTGCGGCGGCACGTCGGTGGCCATGCCCACGGCGATGCCGGTGGTGCCGTTCAGCAGCAGGTGCGGCAGGCGTGCCGGCATCCAGGTCGGTTCCTGCAGGGTGCCGTCGAAGTTCGGTGCCCAGTCGGTGGTGCCCTGGCCCAGTTCGCCCAGCAGCACCTCGGCGATCGGGGTCAGCTTGGATTCGGTGTAACGCATCGCCGCGAACGACTTCGGGTCGTCGCTGGAGCCGAAGTTGCCCTGGCCCTCGATCAGCGGGTAACGGTACGAGAACGGCTGCGCCATCAGCACCAGCGCCTCGTAGCACGCGCTGTCGCCGTGCGGGTGGTACTTACCGATGACGTCACCGACGGTGCGCGCGGACTTCTTCGGCTTGGACGCGGCATTCAGGCCCAGCTCGCTCATCGAATAGATGATGCGGCGCTGCACCGGCTTCAGGCCGTCGCCGATGAACGGCAGGGCGCGGTCCAGGACCACGTACATCGAGTAGTCGAGGTAGGCGCGTTCGGCGTACTCGCGCAGCGGCAGTTGTTCGAATCCGTGGAACACGGGGCGGGCAAGTTCGGTCATGCGGCGTTGTTACCTGTTGTCGGGAGGCGGCGACGGCGGTCGCCGCTCGCAATCCTGTGATTATCCGGATGCGGCGGGGGATGCCAAGCCACGTGCAGGGTCCAGCCCGGTTTCCAGGCCGTGTCCGGCCCGTGCCAGGTAGCGCCCCGGTGGCAGCCCGAAGTGGCGGCGGAACACGGTGACGAAGGCGCTGGCGCTGCTGAAGCCCAGCGCGTGGGCGATGTCGGCCACGCTGCGGCCGTCGGTCAGCTGGCGCAGGGCCTCGGACAGGCGGGCCTGCTGTCGCCACTGGGCGAAGCTGAGGGTGGTCTCGTCGCGGAAGTGACGGGTCAGGCTGCGCGGCGAGAGGCCGGCCCAATGCGCCCATTCGGCCAGGCTGCGTTCGTCGGAGGGGTCGGCCAGCAGCTGCGAGGCGATCTTCAGCAGGCGCCGGTCGTGTGGCATCGGTAGATGCATGCGCTGGCGCGGCGCGGTGCGGATCTCATCCAGCAGTACGTCAATGATGTGCTGCCGCTCGGGCGTGGTGTCATAGCCGAGCGGCCACTCGCAGATGCGGTCGGCCAGCGCCTGCGCCAGCTTGGACAGGCCCAGTACGCAGGGGTCGGCGGGCAGGGTGGCGCAGGCCGGTGCGGCCAGCGCCATGCCCCAGCCGCGCAGCGGGCCGTCGAGGGTGACCGTATGCGGCTCCAGCGGCGGCATCCAGCCGGCCGAGCCCGGCGCCAGCGACCAGGTGCCGTGCGAGGTGCGGGTGGTCAACAGGCCGCGTTCGACGCAGATCAGCTGGGCACGCTGATGGTGGTGCCAGTCCACCTCACGGGCCAGCCCCTGCTGGCTGTCGAAGCGGAAGGCGATGACCGGCGGGCCGTCATTGCGCTCGAACCAGTCCAGTGCGTCATCCCTGAGCAGGCGCTTGGGAACCTGAATTTCTGCCTTGTTCATCATGTCCACTGGCTGAAATGTGTCATCCATTGGCTGGATTGTACTACCGGGCCACCTGACCAGATCATTAAGGTAGGCGCCTTCATTGATCCAGCCCGCTGCTGCAACACAGCATTCGATGCCAGATCGAATATTTCCATTGAGAAATATTTTTTTTGGAAGAGAATGCTCCCCCATGATCTGTCCTGCAACCACTCCCCCCAGCTTCGGCCTGCTGCTGCGCCAGGTGCGCGACGGCCTGGTCCGCCAACTCGATGCGTCCATGGCTGAAGAAGATCTGGGTATCGGCTTCACTCACTACATCGGGCTGAAGGTGCTTTCCAACATGGCCCCGTGTACTGCCAACGAGCTGGCCCAGGCCATCGACCAGGTGCCCAGCGCGGTGACCCGCCTGCTGGACAAGCTGGAAGCCCTGGGCTGCGTCCGCCGCGAACCGCATGCGCAGGACCGGCGCGCACTGCAGATCGTGCTGACCGATGAAGGCCGCGCGCTGTGGGCGCGGTTGAAGCTGCGCGGCGACGCGGTGATGGATTACGCGCTACGCGATCTTTCTGCCGATGAGCGCACGCTGCTGCTGTCCCTCCTTACCCGAATCCGCGATTCACTGACGACCCCATGAACCCGATCCCGCATTCCACTCTTCGCCGGTCCGGGCGCGCGCTGCTGGTATCAGCGCTGGCCCTGGCCCTGGCCGCCTGCGCCAGCAGTCGTGGCCTCAATCCGCAGGGCCACGTGCTTGACGTGGACAGCCTGCACAGCGAACGCACCCTGGCCGACACCGACCTGAGCGCCGCCGGCTTCCCGGCGCAGGACTGGTGGAAGGCGCTGGGCGATGCGCAGCTGGACGCGCTGGTCGCCGAGGGCCTGGCGGGCCACCCGAGCCTGGATGCCGCCGATGCGCGCCTGCGCCAGGCCCAGGCCCAGGTCGGCACCGCACGGGCCGATGAGCTGCCCAGCCTGTCGGTGTCCGGTGGCTATACCGGCCTGCGCCTGCCCGAGTCGATGGTCGGCAGCGAGATGGGTGGCCGCTATGGCGGCAGCAGCCAGGTCGCCTTCGACTTCAGCTACGGCGTGGACCTGTGGGGCGGCAAGCGCGCCGCCTGGGAAGCCGCCGTGGATGGCGCGCATGCCGCCACCGTCGAAGCCCAGGCCGCACGCCTGAACCTGTCTACCGGCATTACCCAGGCCTATGCCGATCTGGCTTACGCGTGGCAGCTCAATGACGTGGCCGAGGAAGAACTGACCCGCTCGCAGAAGTCGCTGCAGCTGACCCGCCAGCGCCGCGGCGCCGGCATCGACAGCGATCTGCAGGTGCGCCAGGCCGAGGCCCGCGTGCCGGCCGCGCAGCAGCAGGTGCTGGCCGCACAGCAGCGCATCGATGCCGCCCGCACCGCACTGGCCGCCCTGGTCGGCAAGGGTCCGGACCGAGGCCTGTCGATCCAGCGCCCGCAGCCGCTGAACCCGGTGGCGCTGCAGCTGCCGGGCGTGCTGCCCAGCGAACTGCTGGGCCGTCGCCCCGACATCGTTGCCGCACGCTGGCGCGTTGAGGCGGCCGACAAGCAGATCAAGGTTGCCAAGACCAAGTTCTACCCGAGCTTCAACCTGACCGCGCTGGCCGGCGTGGTCGCCCCGAACGTGGGTGACCTGCTGAAGAGCAGCTCCACCTTCGCCTACATCGGCCCGGCGCTGAGCCTGCCGATCTTCGAAGGCGGCAAGCTGCGCGCCAACCTGGCCAACACCGACGCGCAGTACGACCTGGCGGTGGCCAATTACAACCAGGCCGTGCTCGATGCACTGCGCGACGTCGCCGACCAGGTCAACGCGGTGCGCTCGCTGGCACAGCAGGCGCACGCGCAGCAGCAGGCAGTGGACACCGCACGTTCGGCCTTCGACCTGGCCCAGCAGCGCTACCGCGCCGGCATCGGCAGCTACCTGGACGTGCTGACCGCGCAGTCCACCCTGCTGCAATCGCAGCAGCAGCTGGCCGGCCTGCAGTCGCAGCAGGTGCAGACCTCGGTGCGCCTGAGCAAGGCACTGGGCGGTGGTTTCCAGCCCGCTGACGCCGACCGCGCACCGATTGCCTCCCATTCCGATTCCTCGCATTCCTGAAGACGCCCGCCATGAGCCAGACCCAAGACACCGCGGCCCCGGCCGCCCCCAACCGCCGCGGCAACCTGCTGCGCGGCCTGTTCGTGATCGTCGTGCTGCTGCTTGCCGCACTGGCGCTGTGGTACTTCATGTTCGGCCGTTGGTTCGAAGAGACCGACGACGCCTACGTGCAGGGCAACCAGGTGCAGATCACCCCGCTGGTGGCCGGTACCGTGGTCGCCATCAACGCCGATGACGGCATGCGCGTGGAGCGCGGCCAGCTGCTGGTGCAGCTGGACCCGTCCGACACGTCGGTGGCGCTGCAGCAGGCCGAAGCCAACCTGGCCAAGACCGTGCGCCAGACCCGTGGCCTGTACCGCAGCGTGGAAGGCGCGCAGGCGGACTTGAACGCCCGCCAGGTGACCCTGAAGCGCGTGCGCGACGACTTCGCCCGCCGCAAGGACCTGGCCGCCACCGGCGCCATCTCCAACGAAGAACTGGCCCATGCCCGCGATGAGCTGGCCGCCGCCGAAGCGGCCGTGGCCGGTTCGCGCGAGACCGTCGAGCGCAACCGCGCACTGGTCGACGACACCGTGATCGCCACCCAGCCGGACGTGCAGGCCGCTGCTGCGCAGCTGCGCCAGGCCTTCCTCAACAACGCCCGCGCCGGCATCGTCGCGCCGGTCACCGGCTACGTCGCCCGTCGTTCGGTGCAGGTGGGCCAGCGCGTGCAGCCGGGCAATGCCCTGATGGCCGTGGTGCCGACCGAGCAGATGTGGGTCGAGGCCAACTTCAAGGAAACCCAGCTGCGCCACATGCGCCTGGGCCAGGAAGTGGAGCTGAAGTCGGACCTGTACGCCGGTGACGTGAAGTACAAGGGCCGCATCCAGAGCCTGGGCCTGGGCACCGGCTCGGCGTTCTCGCTGCTGCCGGCGCAGAACGCCAGCGGCAACTGGATCAAGATCGTGCAGCGCGTGCCGGTGCGCATCGCCATCGATGCCAAGCAGCTGGCCGAACACCCGCTGCGCATCGGCCTGTCGATGAAGGCGGAAGTGAGCCTGCGCGACCAGAAGGGTGAAGTGCTGCCGAGCACCCCGGCCAAGGGCACGGTGTTCGACACCGACGTGTATGCCAAGCAGCTGCATGATGCCGATGAGGTGATCCACACGATCATCCAGGGCAACCTGCCGCAGCAGGCGAAGGTGGGCTGAGGTCGCCATGTCCGCACAAGCTCCAGCCGCGCCCGGTGCTCCGGGCGCCCCGGCGGCGCCGGGTGCGGCCTCCGGGTTCCTGCCGCCCAGCGTCGCCCTGTGCACCGTGGGCCTGGCGATGGCGTCGTTCATGCAGGTGCTCGACACCACCATCGCCAACGTCTCGCTGCCGACCATCGCCGGTAACCTCGGCGCCAGTTCGCAGCAGGCGACCTGGGTCATCACCTCGTTCGCGGTCAGCACGGCCATCGCGCTGCCGCTGACCGGCTGGCTCAGCCGCCGCTTCGGCGAACGCAAGCTGTTCGTCTGGGCCACGCTGGCCTTCGTCATCACCTCGCTGCTGTGCGGCCTGGCGCAGAGCATGGGCATGCTGGTGCTGTCGCGTGCGCTGCAGGGTTTCGTGGCCGGCCCGATGTACCCGATCACGCAGTCGCTGCTGGTTTCGATCTATCCGCGCGAGAAACGCGGACAGGCCTTGGCGCTGCTGGCGATGATCACGGTGGTAGCGCCCATCTGCGGTCCGATCCTCGGTGGCTGGATCACCGACAACTACAGCTGGGAATGGATCTTCCTGATCAATGTGCCGCTGGGCATCTTCGCTGCGCTGGTGGTGGGCAACCAGCTGAAGGGGCGCCCGGAGCACATCGAGAAGCCGAAGATGGACTACGTCGGCCTGGTCACCCTGGTGATCGGTGTCGGTGCGCTGCAGCTGGTGCTCGACCTGGGCAACGACGAGGACTGGTTCTCGTCGACGAAGATCGTGGTGCTGGCGTGTGTGGCCGTGGTCACGCTGACGGTGTTCCTGATCTGGGAACTGACCGACAAGGATCCGATCGTCGACCTGAAGCTGTTCCGGCATCGCAACTTCCGCGCCGGTACGCTGGCGATGGTGGTGGCCTACGCGGCGTTCTTCAGCGTGGCGTTGCTGATTCCGCAGTGGTTGCAGCGTGACATGGGCTACACCGCGATCTGGGCGGGCCTGGCGACAGCGCCGATCGGCATCCTGCCGGTGATCATGACCCCGTTCGTGGGCAAGTATGCATCGCGCTTCGACATGCGCATGCTGGCTACGATTGCGTTCATTGTGTTGTCGATGACCAGCTTCCTGCGTTCGAACTTCAACCTGCAGGTGGACTACAACCATGTGGCGGGTGTGCAGCTGATCATGGGTATCGGCGTCGCGCTGTTCTTCATGCCGGTGCTGCAGATCCTGCTGTCGGACCTGGATGGGCGCGAGATCGCGGCGGGCTCCGGCCTGGCCACGTTCCTGCGTACGCTGGGCGGCAGTTTCGCAGCGTCGCTGACGACGTGGCTGTGGGCGCGGCGCACCCAGGTGCACCATGCCGACCTGACCGAGCATATCTCGGCCTATCAGCCGGGCATGCAGGACCAGGTCACGGCGATGGGGCAGGGCGACCTGCAGCACGGCGCAGCGGTACTGAACAACATGATCAACCACCAGGCATCGCAGATGGGCTTCAACGACATCTTCTTCCTGCTGGGCTGGATCTTCCTGGCGATCATCGCGTTCCTGTGGCTGGCCAAGCCGCCGTTCGGCGCGGGTGCGGGTGCAGCCGCCGGTGGCGGACACTGAAACTCCCTGGAAACACGTGCTGTATTTTGACCCCGCCGCAAGGCGGGGTTTTTGTTTGTGTGCTCAGGCGTCGACGGAGTGCATCCATGCGTGGATGGGCGTCGCCATCGCGTTGGCGCTGCAAACCCCGGAAACGAAAAAACCCGCTTTCGCGGGTTTGATCATCTTGAGTCGTGGTGCCCAGGAGAGGACTCGAACCTCCACGGTTTTACCCGCTAGTACCTGAAACTAGTGCGTCTACCAATTCCGCCACCTGGGCGACTCAGGAGATGAATTATGGGGAGCGACAGAAGATGTGTCAACAACATTTCACACCTTTTTCTGCGGCTGTACGCCCAGGTGAAGCAGCAGGCTGCGCATCGCCGATGACAACTGCGCCCACTCGGCAAAACAGGCACACAGGCGGCGCTGTGCCCATGCATCGGCGAGCGGTACGGCGACGGTATGCATGCTGCGCCGATGCTGGCGGGCGATGGTCCGCGGCACGATGCCGACACCAATGCTGTGGCCGACCATGATGCATACGCCTTCGAAGGTCTTCATGCGGATGCGTACATCCAGGCGCCGCCCGATGTCGCGCGCCTGGTCCTCGATGTAGGTCTGCAGTGCATTGCCATCGGCCAGTGCGACGAAGGTCTCGCCGGCAACATCGGTGAAGGCCACGCTGCGCCGCGATGCGAAGCGGTGGTCTTCGGGCAGCAGCATCACCAGCGGATCTTCGGCGACCACATGCTGCTGCAGGCCGGCAGCGTCGACGGCATCGCTGATGATGCCGGCCTCGGCCTGGCCAGCACTGATCGCACGCACGACTTCAGGGCTGGTGCGCTCCAGCAGTTCCACGTGCAGGCGCGGGCGTTCGGCCAGCCATGGCGCGAGCCGCGAGGGCAGGTAGTTGGTCAGCGCTGCGGTGTTGGCATACAGATGCAGGGTGCCGCGCGCACCCTGCGCGAACGCCTGTAGTTCACCGCGCAGCTGTGCCTGCTGCTGCAGGATCAAGCGTGCATGGTGGGCGAGGGCGGCACCGGCTTCGGTCAGGCTGACGCCGCGCGGATGACGGTTGAGCAGCGCAGTGCCGGCATCGGCTTCGATCGTGCGCAGGCGTTCGCTGGCTGAAGCCAGTGCCAGGTTTGCCTGTGCTGCACCGGCCGTGATGCTGCCCGCCTCGGCAATCGCCAGGAACAGGCGCAGGTCGGCGATATCCATCCGCATGTGATGCCCTCATCGCAACGCCTGTGCCTTCGGATCAGCCGAAGGCGAGGCCGGGAAGACCGCATTGTGCGCCGAGCGGTAGCTCGATCCAATGAAGGCATGAATGAATCGATGTACTTCTACGTGCTGCTGGTGGTGGTGTTCGTGCTGGCCGGCGTGGTCAAGGGCGTGACCGGCATGGGGTTGCCGACGGTGGCGATGGGCCTGCTGGGCAGCACGCTGTCGCCGGTGGCGGCGGCGTCGATGCTGTTCATCCCGACCTTCGTCACCAATGCATGGCAGTTGTTGTCCGGCCCCTCACTGGGCCACATCGTGCGGCGCCTGTGGCCGATGATGCTGGCAGTGGTAGTGGTGACGCTGGGCTCGGCAGCGCTGCTGGTGCGGGTCGATCGCACCTGGTCGCGCGTGGCTTTGGGCGTGGCGCTGGTGGTCTACGCGGCGTATGCGCTGCTCGCGCCGCTGTTCCGCGTGCCGCAGCGTCGCGAGCGTTGGCTGGGGCCGCTGGTGGGTGCGCTGTCGGGCGTGGTGACCGGGGCCACCGGCGTGTTCGTGATGCCGGCGGTGCCGTACCTGCAGTCGCTGGGGTTGCAGCGCGAGGAGCTGGTGCAGGCGCTGGGACTGGCGTTCACTGTGTCGACGATATCGCTGACCACTGGCCTGGTGCTGCACGGCGCATTCGGCATCCAGCAGTTGGGGCTGAGTGCGCTCGCGGTGCTGCCGGCGCTGCTGGGCATGTGGCTGGGCCAGGTGATCCGGCAGCGCATCAGTGCGCGGGTGTTCCGGGTCTGCTTCCTGGGATTCCTGCTGCTGCTCGGGTTGGAGCTGGTGCTGCGACCGCTGTTCTGATGCCGGATTCCGGGCATGAAAAAACCCGCTTTCGCGGGTTTTTCTCATTCTCGACGTGGTGCCCAGGAGAGGACTCGAACCTCCACGGTTTTACCCGCTAGTACCTGAAACTAGTGCGTCTACCAATTCCGCCACCTGGGCGTCGAGGAGCGAGATTATGGGGTGTTGTTACGGGGGTGTCAACACTTCTTGCAGATCCGGGGTCGAATCCCGTTTCGCCTGCGAAACGGGCTCTGACCCCATGGGGCTCGCGTTGGTGTCAGAGCCTTTTCCTGTGGGAAGGGATCCGCCCCGCGCCGAATTGCAGGCAAAAAAAATCCCCGCCGAAGCGAGGAGTTTTTTCGTTGGTGCCCAGGAGAGGACTCGAACCTCCACGGTTTTACCCGCTAGTACCTGAAACTAGTGCGTCTACCAATTCCGCCACCTGGGCGTTCCAGAGGCGCAATTGTGAAGATGAATCCGCAGGCTGTCAACGACTTCCTGAATATTTTTCATGCAAGGCCTTCAAGACTGCCGCTGACCCGTTATGCACACCGTCAGCGGCTACCATGTAGGGCGATGACTACCAAAAAACCAAGCAAGGGCGGGAGCACCTCCCGCAGCCAGGCCCCGAAGAAGGGCGCCAAGGCGGGCACGGCCCGCACCACCAAGCCGGGCAAGCCGTTGCCGGGCTGGTTCCCCGAATTGAACGAAGGCGGTGCACCGCCGCGTGGCCGCAAGGCCCGCAGCGCCGATGCCGCCGCCCCGGGCCCGGCCCCGGGCCGCAAGCTGCCGCCGACCGGCAAGGTGATCGACGATCCCTATGCCGCCCGCGAAGCCGAAAAATACGAACAGCCCATCGCCAGCCGCGAGGCCATCCTGGCCCTGCTGGAGCGCTGCGAAGGGCCGCAGACCGCTGAAGAACTCGGCGCGCGCCTGGGCCTGACCGCGCCGGACCGGGCCGAGGCGCTGTCGCGCCGGCTCGGTGCCATGGTCCGTGACGGCCAGCTGGTGCAGAACCGTCGCGGCGGTTTCGCCCCGATCCAGACCCTGAACCTGGTCACCGGCGTGGTGATCGCCAACCCGGAAGGGTTCGGCTTCCTGCGTCCGGTCGAAGGTGGCGATGACCTGTTCCTGCCGCCATATGAGATGCGCAAGGTCATGCACGGCGACAAGGTGCTGGCCCGCGTGACCGGCATCGATCACCGTGGCCGTCGCGAAGGCAGCATCGCCCGCGTGCTCGAACGCGGCATGACCCGCCTGATCGGCCGCTTCAGCATCGAGATGGGCATCAACTATGTGGTGCCCGACGACAAGCGCGTGCAGCGCAACGTGCAGGTGCCGCCGGACCAGACCGGTGGTGCACGCGACGGCCAGCTGGTGGTCTGCGAACTGACCCAGGCGCCGGACAGCCGCCGTCCGCCGATCGGCCGCATCATCGCCGTGCTCGGCGACAAGCTGACCGCGTCGCTGGTGGTGGAGACCGCCATCCACGGCCACGAGCTGCCGTTCGAGTTCCCGCAGGACGTGCTGGACGAAGCGGCTTCGGTGCCGCTGGTGGTTGAGCCGGCGATGATCGGCGACCGCGTCGACCTGCGCAGCACGCCGCTGGTCACCATCGACGGTGAAGATGCCAAGGACTTCGACGACGCGGTGTACTGCGAGCCGAATGCCGAGGGTTTCCGCCTGGTGGTGGCGATCGCCGATGTCTCGAACTACGTGCGCCCCGGTACGCCGCTGGACGAAGAGGCGCAGAAGCGCGCCACCTCGGTGTACTTCCCGGGCTTCGTGGTGCCGATGCTGCCGGAGACACTGTCCAACGGCATCTGCTCGCTGATGCCGAAGGTCGACCGCATGTGCTTTGTCTGCGACATGCAGATCGACCGCGACGGCCTGGTCACGCATTCGCGCTTCTACGAAGCGGTGATGAACTCGCACGCGCGCCTGACCTACACCCAGGTGTGGAAGGCGGTGGGCGAGGACGATGCCGATACCAAGGCCTGGATGGGCGACCTGCTGCCGCAGGTGCAGCGCCTGCACCAGCTGTACAAGGTGCTGTCCAAGGCACGCGCCAAGCGCGGCGCCATCGAGTTCGAAAGCAGTGAAGTACGTTTCGTGCTGGACAACCGCGGTGAAGTCACCCAGGCCGGCATGCTGGTGCGCAACGACGCACACAAGCTGATCGAGGAATGCATGATCGCGGCCAACGTCGAGGCGGCCAGGTACCTGCTGTCGCGCCATGTGCCGGCGCCGTACCGCATCCACGAGAAGCCGCCGGAAACCAAGTACGCCGACCTGCTGGAATTCCTCAAGGAGTTCAAGCTGAGCCTGCCGCCGTGGTCGAAGGTACGCCCGGGCGATTACACCAAGCTGCTGAAGAAGATCCGCGACCGCCCCGATGCCACGCTGCTGGAATCGGTGCTGCTGCGCAGCCAGAGCCTGGCGATCTACAGCCCGGAAAACCACGGTCACTTCGGCCTGGCGCTGGAGGCGTACGCGCACTTCACCTCGCCGATCCGTCGCTACCCTGACCTGCTTGTGCACCGCGCGATCAAGCACGCGCTGTCCGGCAAGCCGCTGGACAAGTTCACCTACAACGCGCGCGAAATGGCAGCCCTGGCGCTGCAGTGTTCCGAGCGTGAGCGTCGTGCCGACGAGGCCGAGCGCGAAGTCGACGAGCGCTACCGCGCGGCGTGGATGGAAAAGCACGTGGGCGGCCAGTTCGACGGCGTGATCAGCGGCGTGACCAGCTTCGGCCTGTTCGTGGAACTGGACGAGTCGAAGGTGCAGGGCCTGGTCCATGTGACCCAGCTGCCGCAGGACTATTACAAGTTCGATGCCACCCGCAAGACGCTGACCGGCGAACGCCGCGGCAGCAGCTACCGGCTGGGCGACCGCGTGCGCATCCTGGTGCTGAAGGCCAGCATGGAAGAACGCAAGATCGACTTCCGCCTGGTCGAGCACAAGGGTGAGGATGAGGGCGATGGCCTGCCGCCGCTGCCCGAGCGCGGCAAGCCGGCTAAGCGGAAGAAAGAGAAATATT
>NZ_JAOCFV010000011.1:0-112118 GCF_029842145.1 Stenotrophomonas sp. GD03794 | reverse complement strand
GCCTCGGGCCCATGGCGCCAACGGTCCTGCAGCCCCACACCGCCCCACCCCCGACAGATTCCCGCGGCTGTTGGTAGGTGTCGACCTTGGTCGACACGGTAGATCCACGCCATGCGTGGATGCAGAGCGAAGCGATCCGCTTCCGCTTTTGATCTTCTCTTTCTTTTCCGTGGTGGACGCACACGGAAACTGTTCGTGGCCGGGTGGGGGGGCTGTGCAGGGGCGTGAGCCGCATGGATGCGGCGACCGAGCTTACATGGACGTACTTGCAGCGCCCCCTGCGCAGCCCACCCACCCGGCCACCCCCAAGGCTTCTACCTTCAAACGCCGCCCACCACGAGGGGCTGCGCCGTTGGCTGGAAACCTAGATCGGTGCCAGTGCGGTGAACGGTGCCCACGGCAGGTTGCGCAGCAGCGCATACCCGGGCAGCACCCAGAGCCAGAACACGGGATTGGCCAGCACCCGCATCAGCGGGTCGAGCACACGCGGGCGGATGCCGGCGATGTTCAGCAGCATCAACAACAGGAACGGCAGGCTGATGACCAGCAGCGGGTTCATCGCCATCGCGCCGGGCAGGTCGAAGTGGACCAGGGAATACAGGCAGCGCGTGCTGCCACAGCCCGGGCAGTACAGGCCGGTCAGCGCGTACAGCGGGCAGCTCGGCAGGGGATTGCCGGCGACATACGGATTGACGTTGCGCAGCACCACCGTGGCACCCACGGCCAGGCCGGCGGAAACCAGCAGCGGTGCCCAGCGGGCGAGTCGGGAACGAGCGGGAAGCGCGGACATGCAACAACGGATCCGGCGCAGGCGCCGGATCCGTCCAGGCGTATCAGTAGTTGCCGTTGCTCATCGCGCCCATGCCGCCGAGCACAACGAAGAACAGCACGTACAGCACGACCAGCACGACCCAGGCGATGGCCGACCACATGGCCCACTTCTTGGCCTTGGCGGCGGAGTCCTGGGCGCCGGCGATGTCGCCGGCCGCCAGCTTGCCGTTGACCTGGGCGGCGTAGACGATCGACACGATGCCGGCCGGCAGGCAGCAGAACAGGGTGGTCAGGATCGCCCAGACCAGGTTGTTCGGGACCTGCGGAGTAGCAGTATTCATGGGTTCAAGCTCCTTGATGGGTGGTGGTGGTGAATCATTGGTCGGAAAGAGCGCCCAGTACGGCCAAGCCGCCGAACAGCCCGAACCACAACAGCAACAGGACCGGCAGGGCCACGGCCGAAGCCGCCGCCCACCAGCCCGCCTTGCGCGACGCACTGTAGGCCCCCGGAAGATCGCCGGCCGCGCGGCGGCCATCGACCTGGGAGGCATAGACGATCGACACCACGCCCAACGGCAGGCAGCAGAACAGCGTCGTCAGGATCGCCCAGACCAGATGGTTGGGGATGTAGACCGGACGGCTGAGCGGTGGTGGTTGATTCAAAGCGAGACTCCATTCCTTGGTGGCCGGCCATGATGAATCGGCCGGACCTCCCCCCTGTGGGTGCGTAATCTACCGCAACCTGCGTTGCATGTATGCGTTTACAGTCACGACATGTCGCGTACGCCAGTGAACGGTGACGTATGCGGGGGAGATTGCCGGACCCGCCTGGCGGGCCGATTCCGTCAGGCGTGATCGCCGCGCAGGGCCCGCACCTGGGCCTCCAGTACCGGGGCGCTGGTGCTGTGGCCATCCACGGCCGGTGCCGCTACAACCTCGACGGTGGCACGGAAACGGCGCGGCACACGCATGCGACCCAGGCGGCTGTCGCGCCGGCTCCACATGCTCGACCACATGCCACGCAGGGCCATCGGCACCACCGGTACCGGCCGCCGTTCGAGGATCTTCTCGACGCCGGACTTGAACGGTGCCATCGCGCCATCCTTGGTCAGCGCGCCTTCCGGGAAGATGCAGACCAGCTCGCCTTCGGCCAGCGCGGCGTCGATCTCGTCGAACGCGCGCTGCATCAGTGCCGGGTCTTCACGCGCGCCGGCGATCGGGATCGCCTTGGCGGTGCGGAAGATCCAGCGCATCACCGGGATGTTGAAGATCCGGTAGTACATGACGAAGCGCACCGGGCGCGGAATCGTCGCCGACAGGATCAGTGCGTCCATGTAGCTGACATGGTTGCAGACCAGCAGCGCGGCGCCCTCGTCGGGCACGTTGGCCTCGATGCCGTGCGGGCGCAGCCGGTACAGGGTGCGCACCATCAGCCAGCTGAGGAAGCGCATCAGGAATTCGGGGACGATGGTGAAGATGTAGATCGCCACCAGCGCGTTGGCGATGGCCAGCGCCAGGAACTGCTGCGGGATGCTCCAGTGCAGCAGTTTGTGCGCGGCCAGTGACAACAGGGCTGCGCCGACGATGAAGCCGGAGTTCTGGATGTTCAGCGCCGCGAACACGCGCGACATCTGCGCCTTCGGCGTGCGGCTCTGGATCAGCGCGAACAGTGGCACCACGAAGATGCCGGTGAACAGGCCGATACCGATCAGGTCGATGACGATGCGGATGCTGCCGGGCTGCTGCAGGAAGGTGCCGATGGTCAGCCCGTGCACCGTCGCCTCGCCGCTGCGGGCGAAGTACAGGTCGAGCAGGAACGCGGTCATGCCGAATGCACCCAGCGGCACCAGGCCGATTTCCACTGTGCGCGCCGACAGCTTCTCGCACAGCAGCGAGCCGATGCCGGTGCCGACCGAGAACAGGGCCAGCGCAAAGATGTACAGGATCGGCTCACCGCCGAGGTTGGTCACCGCATAGGCCGGCAGCTGTGAGGTCAGCACGGTGCCGACGAACCAGAACCAGGACACGCCCAGGATCGAGTTGCGCACGGCCTTCTGCTGGCGTGCCATGCGCAGCACCGCCAGCGATTCGGGCAACGGGTTCCAGTTGATCTTCAGGGTGGGATCGCCGGCATCGACCTTGGGAATCAGGCGGGCGGCGATGTTGCCGCAGATCGCCAGGCCGATGATCGCGCAGGCCGCCACCACCGTACCGTGGCTGCCGGCCACGGTGAACACCAGGCCGCCGACGATCATGCCGGACAGGATCGACATCGAGGTGCCCATTTCAACCAGACCGTTGCCACCGGTCAGCTCTTCGGGCTTGAGCACCGACGGCAGCACCGAGTACTTCACCGGGCCGAACAGGGTCGACTGCATGCCGGTGCAGAACAGGGCGACCAGCAGCACCGGCAGGCTCTGTGTAAGGAAGCCGGTGGCCGCAAGCGACATGATCACGATCTCCATGGTGGTGGTGATCACGATCAGCCGCGATTTTTCCAGTTTGTCGGCGATCTGCCCGGCCAGCGCCGAGAACAGGAAATACGGCAGGATGAAGATGGCCGGCGCCAGCGTGGCATACAGCCCCAGTTCTTCTTCCGGCACGGCCATGAACAGCAACATGCTGATGATCGCCTGCCGGTACACGTTGTCGTTGAACGCACCGAGCGCCTGGACCACGAAGAACGGCAGGAAACGGCGCTGGCGCAGCAGGGCGAACTGGTTGTGACCGGACATGGAGCCTCCTTGACCGGCGCAGCCTAGCATTCCTGCCTATCCGCCGGGACCATGGCGGGATGCATCCACGCATGGCGTGGATCTACTGAAGCCCCACAACTGTGGGTGCGGACCGTTGGTCCGCACACCTTGATAGGTCTCAGACGATATCGTCGACCACGCCGCCATCCACGCGCAGCGCCGCACCCGAGGTCGCCGAGGCCTGCGGCGAGGCCAGATACACCACCATGTTGGCCACTTCCTCGACCGTGGCGGTGCGCTGGATCACCGAAGACGGCCGGTGTGCCATCACGAACTCGCGGCCGATCTGCTCCAGTGGCTTGCCGCTGCGCTGGCGTTCATCTTCGAACATCGCCGCGAAACCGTCGGACAGGGTCGGGCCGGGCAACACCGCGTTGACGGTGACGCCGCTGCCGGCCACGCGCTTGGCCAGGCCGCGCGACAGCGACAGCTGCGCGGTCTTGCTGACACCGTAGTGGATCATGTCGGCCGGAATGTTGCGTGCCGATTCGGACGAGATGAACAGGACGCGACCCCAGCCGGCATCGACCATGGCCGGCAACAGTGCCCGCGACAGGCGCACGCCGGACATCACGTTGGTCTGCCAGTAACGTTCCCAGGTCGCGTCTTCGGTCTCGAAGAAGTCCTCGGGGCCGAAAATGCCGGCGTTGTTGACCAGGATGTCGACCTTGGGCAGGCCTGCCAGCAGCGTGTCGACGCCGGCCGCATCGGAGAGGTCGGCGGCCACGCCGAGCACGTCGGCACCCGGAACGGCGTCGAGCAGGCGCTGGCGGGCGCGTTCGACGCTGTCGGTGCTGCGGCCGTTGAGAATGATCCGCGCGCCCGCGTTGGCCAGGCCCTGGGCAATCGCCAGGCCGATGCCGGCGGTGGAGGCGGTGACCAGCGCGGTACGGCCGGAGAGTTCAATCTTCATGGGGAATCCGGGGGAGCAGGGATCGCCCAGTATCCGCGCGGGAACGTGATCGGGGCGCATCGCCATACGCAACACACGGTTGCACGCGGTGCAGTAGATCCACGCCATGCGTGGATGGAATGTCCGACCAGCGATGAGGGATCAGGTCAGGCTGGTCACCGCCTCATTCGCCGCCGCCCGCACCTTCGGCAGCATCCGCAGCACCAGCGCCATCTGCGTGCGGATCAGCTGCAGCTTCGGCGGCATCGCCTCGTCGATCTGTTCCAGTTCGGCCGCCACCGCGCGATCAGCGTCGTTGTCGTCCTCGCTGACCGGTTGCCGAGCGCTCAGGGCCGTCGCCAGCTGCTGCAGCGCCTTGCGCACGCGCTCACCGGCAGCCAGCGCCAGCGGATCGCCGGCGTAGCTGTCCACCTGGTCGCGGTGCGCACCCAGCGCCGACAGGTGCCCGAGCAGTGTGTTGGACAGCGCCAGGAAGTGGAAGCCGGCATCCAGATTGCGGCGCACATGGCCGGGTTCACGCAGCATGTTCGACAGCGCGGTGGACAGCGCGGCGTCGGCGTTGTGCATGTCGCGCCGGGCGATGCGGTAGGCCAGATCGTCACGCATGCCGCTGCGGTACTGGCCCAGCACCGAATCCAGATAGCGCGCGGCGGTGTCCAGCACCCGCGCCAGCACAAGATGCAGCTGCCGGCCCTGCCAGTCGGGCAGGATCAGGAAGGCGGCCGCGGCGGCGATCGCACAACCCAGCAGCGTATCGACCATGCGCGGCACGATCAGCACGAAGCCGTCGCCGATCAGGTTGAAGCAGGTCAGGGCCATCACCGTGATCGCCGCCGACGCCACCAGGTAGCGGTCGGTGCGGGTGAAGAAGAACAGCAGCGCCGACAGCAGCGCGATCAGCAGCTGTACGTGCAGCTGTGGGAACAGCTGCAGCAGTGCCCAGGTCAGCACCAGGCCGGCCACGGTGCCGACGATGCGTTGTGCAAGGCGCTGGCGGGTCGCGCCGAAGTTGGGGCGGCACACGAACACGATGGTCAGCAGCACCCACGAGCCGTTCTGTGCATTGAACAAGCGGATTGCCGCGAAGCCGGCGATCAGCGCCAATGCCATGCGCAGGCCGTGCCGGAACAGCACCGAGCCGGGCGTGAGCTGCTGGCGGATGCGCACGCCCATCTCGCGCAGGGTATGCGGGTTGCTGTCACGCAGGCGGGTGTCGACGTTGTCGAGGCTGGCTTCGGAGCGCTCCGCGTCCAGCAGGCGGCGTTCGATGCTGCGCAGGTTGTGCACCAGCAGGTCCAGCGAGCCCAGCAGGCGCTGCCATTGCGGCCGCTGCTGGTCGCGCAGGTAGGCCAGTGCATCGGCCAGGTCGCGCCCGGCCTGCTGGTTGCTTTCGCCGTACACGAATGGACGGCGCAGGCGGATCGCCTCGCCCAGCCGTGCGCAGGCCTGCCCCTGCAGGTCGAGCAGGCGCTGGCAGCGGTACAGCACATCGCTGTGGAAGAAGGCATCGACCAGCGCGCCGTACGGGTAGTGCGAGGAGCTGGCGCGCTCGTGGAAATCCTGTGCCATGTAATAGAGGCGCAGGTACAGGCCGGAGTTCACGCCGGGGCGGCCGGAGCGGCCGAAGCGCGCCAGGATCGCGGTTTTGGCTTCATTCAATGCACCGACCACGCGGCGGTTCTGCTCGGCCAGGTCCAGCTGGCGCCGCTGCAGGTCGGCCTCGCGCACCGGCTCGAACAGCGCGGCCTTCAGCTGCAGGTAGCGGCCCAGTTCAACGTACAGTCGCGCCACGCGTTCGCGCACCGGACGGTTGGCGAACAGTGCGGTCCACAGGATCGACAGCAGGCCGTACCAGACCGCACCGGCCAGTAGGTGGCTGACCGCGTCCAGCGCGCTGTGCAGGTCGCTGGCGCCATGCTGCTCCAGCCCGATCATGGTGTAGATCGCCAGCGTCACCGTGGCCTGGGCAATGGACGCATAGCGCTCGCCGAGCGCGCCGAGCAGGGTCAGGCCGAAGGTGGACAGCGCCAGCGCGCCGATGAAGATCCACGGCCACGGGAACAGCCAGATCACCGAGGCTGCCGCGATGCAGAAACACAGCAGCGACAGCGCCACGGCCTTGGTCCGGCCCCACCAGTTGTCGTCGGTCTCGGCGATGGCGCTGGCGATGATGCCCAGGAACACGCCGGGCAGGGCCGTAAGCGCATCCAGCTGCCAGCACACCGCCAGCGCTGCGGTCAGGGCGATGAACACCCGCAGGCCGTAACTGGCCTTCTCGTGGGCCCACAGGCGGCTGAGACGGGATTCGCGGGCGGGCATGCAGGCTCGGTGGAAGGGTCTCCCACCATTATTGCGGGTACGGGGTGAAGGGGACAGCCCGCGAGGGAATACCCGGTAGTGCCGGCCGCTGGCCGGCTCTCATGCGCCCGGACGGAGGTGCGAGGAGCCGGCCGGCGGCCGGCACTACCGGTTTGCCGGGCATTACATGTCGAACCGCACGCTCACCGCGAACGTGCGCGGCAGGCCGGCGCCGGCGTTGGACCAGTACCTGCGGTTGGCCAGGTTCTCGACGCTGGCACGCAGGGTCACCGGATGGCCGGACGCCAGCAGGCGATAGCCGATGCCTGCATTCACCAGCGTGTAGTCAGGCAGCTTCAGGGTGTTGTCGGCGTCGTACCAGACACCGCCGTAATAGCGCACGGCGGCATAGGTTTCCAAGCCGTCTACCCACGGCAGCTGGTAGGTGGCGTGCAGTACGCCGCTCCAGCGCGCAGCACCGGCGGTGCGGTTGCCTTCCTGTGCGGCACTGCCCGGGGACAGCTTGTCGTAGGTCGGATCCAGCCAGGTCACGCCGCCGCCGACGGTCAGTGCATCGTTGAGGTGCAGGTCGGCACTGGCTTCAATGCCTTCGTACAGCGTGATGCCGTCCTGCACCAGGCGCTTGCCGGCCGGCGTGAGCTCATCGATGTTGGCACCACGTTCCAGCCGGAACGCGGCCACGTTCGCATTCCAACGCGCCGCTTCGACCTTGGCCCCGATCTCGTACTGCTTGCTGATGGTGGGATCGAGCACGTCACCGGCGTTGATGTAGCTGTTGCCTACGCGGCTGCCCGCTTCGAGCGACTCGATGTAGCTGGCGTAGAGGGTGACCGCCTCGCTGGGCTTGAACATCACGGCGTAGGTCGGGGTGACCGGGTAGGTGTGGTACCGCCCCTTGGTTTCGAAGTCGTTGTAGCGCCAGCCCGCCAGCACCGACCAGCCGCCGCCGAGGTTCACCGTATCGCTTGCGAACACCGCCTGCTGCACCGTCTCGTCGCCGCGGGTCATCACCCGCGAACCAACGGCGTCGTGGCGGATGGCATGGCGCTGGTACAGGTTGGCGCGGCCAATCAGGTTCCACTCGTAGGGGCGGTCCCAGCCCAGTCCGGTCTGGTGGCTGATGCCCGCCACCACCTGATGCTGAAGGGGGCCGGTGCGGAAGCTGCCCTGCAGCATCGCCTGGGCCAGCTTCCACTCGCTCTTGCCACCCAGTTCGTAGACGTTGACGTCGTAGTCGCCGTTGAGATCGTCGATGTAGGCGAAGATCTTGTTGACGTCATTCCACGAGGTGGTGACGCCGTAACTCAGGCTGGCTTTCCAGTCGCTGTTGATCTGCCAGTTCAAGCCGGTCGACAGCAGGCTGGAGCGTGTGTCGTAGTAGGTGCCGGGCACGCTGTTGTCGGTATCTCCGGCGATCGGCCGCGGCAACGAGGTCAGGCCACGGAAGTAGTACTGCGGTGATTCCTCGCGCAGGTCGCGCGACTGGAACACACCGTCGAAGGTCCAGGTGAGCGCATCGCTCAGGCGCGCGTCCAGCGACAGTGCGCCAACCTTGCGATCGACGTGTCCGCCATTGAAGGTCTCGCCTTTTTCCTGGAAGGCGTTGAAGCGGTAGCCGAACATCTGCTCGTTGCCGAAGCGGCCGCCAACGTCGATGCCGCCGCTGACGATGCCCTGTTCGCGCCAGCCCAGCTGGGCGGAGAAGGTGGGCGTGTCCGTCGGCTTCTTGGTGATGTAATTGACGATGCCGCCGGGGGTGCCGAAGCCATACAGGAATCCGCCCGGGCCTTTCAGCAGATCGACCTGTTCCATCACTTCCAGCGGCCATTCGGTGCCCCAGGAAGAGACCTGCAGGCCATTGACCCGGTAGCTGTCGTAGTTCAGCTCCAGACCGCGGTTGCGGATGGGCGAGCTCCAGCCACTGGCATAGGCGCTGACCTGGGTGCTGACCGAAGGGTCGAGCAGGAAGGCTTCGCCCAGCGAGACCACCTGGCGCTGCTCGATCTGCTCGCGGCCAACAGCGGTGATCGCGAACGGAGTGTCGCGCAGGGCGCGGTCGCCCAGTGCGCCGGCGTCGGTATGGGTGCGTTCGGCGGTGACCTTCACCGCATCCAGATCGGTGGCGTTACGGCTGACGGCCGGCGCTTCGGCATGGGCAGCGCAGGCGGCTGACAGGGCGATGGCCAGCAGGGCCAGGCGGGGAGAACGGGAAGGCAGCATCGATGGTGGTCCTCGACGGACGGCCACAGGCCATCCGCCCACGGGTGGGGGAAGGGGCAGTGGCTGGGATCACGCAGGCTGGCCGGAGATGGCAGCGGGGCGCCGCGAAGGGGCGCAGGACCATGGCTGGATGAGAATTGTTCTCTTTTCGTTACCGTGCGTCAAACCCGGAGGCATGCGGACCAACGGTCCGCACCCACCATCCGTGCCCACGGTCCGCACCCACGGTCCGCACCCACGGTCCGCACCCACGGTCCGCACCCACGGTCCGTACCCACGGTCCGTACCCACGGTCCGTACCCACGGTCCGTACCCACGGTAATGCCGGCCGCTGGCCGGCAGATTGGCTGTACGGAGAACGCCGGCCAGCGGCCGGCGCTACCAGTAGATCCACGCCCTGCGTGGATGGGCTCTTCTACGCCCGTTGCGCGCGCTTGAGCAGCTTCGCTTCGCGCTTGCGTGCGCGACGGGCCCGCCAGCGTTCGGCCAGGCACGAGAAGATCACATACAGCGCAGGCGTGCTGAGCAGGGTCAGGCTCTGCGAGAACAGCAGGCCGCCGATCATCGCGATGCCCAGCGGGCGGCGCAGCTCCGACCCTTCGCCCAGGCCGATCGCCAGCGGTACGGCCGCCAGGATCGCCACCATGGTGGTCATCATGATCGGGCGGAAGCGCACGATGCTGGCCTCGCGTGCGGCGTCGCGCGGTGCCAGCCCATGCTCGCGCTGCGCCACCAGCGCGAAATCGATCATCATGATCGCGTTCTTCTTGACGATGCCGATCAACAGCACCAGCGCGATCATCGAGATCACCGACAGCTCGGTGTTGGTGCCGAACAACGCCAGCAGCGCACCGACGCCCGCCGCCGGCAGCGTGGACAGGATGGTGACCGGGTGGATCAGGCTCTCGTAGAGCATGCCCAGCACCAGGTACACGGTCAGGATCGCCGCCAGTACCAGGATCAGCATGTCGCTGGGATCGGAATTGAAGCCGAAGCCCGCATCGTCGGCCAGGCGGATGTCGCCGGGCATGCGCATGCCCGCCACCGTTGCGTCGATGATTGCCTTGGCCTCACCCATGCTCACGTTCGGAGCCAGGTTGTAGCTCAAGTCCATCGTCGTGTACTGGTTTTCGTGGGTGATCTGCGACGGTGCCAAGCCGGGCATCTGGGTGGCCACCGCGGTGATCGGCACCATGTCGCCGTTGCGTGCACGCACATACACTTCATCCAGCGCCGCTGGCGTGGCGGTCTGCGAGGGCAGGGCGTTCACCACTACGCTGTACTGGTTGATGTCCGAATAGATGGTGGAGATCTGGCGCTGGCCGAACGCACCGTACAGCGCGCCGTCGATGGCACCCACGGTGATGCCCAGGCGTGCGGCCTTGGCGCGGTCGATCTGGATGTTCTGGCGCAGGCCGGCGTTGTCCACGTCGGTACCGACATCGCGCAGCTTCGGGTTCTTCTTCAGTTCCGCCTGCAGCTTGGGTAGCCATTCCTGCAGTGCGGCCAGGTCGTTGCCCTGCAGGGAAATGCGGTACTGCGCGCCCTGGCTGGAACCGCCGCCATCGTTGCTGGGCAGGTCCTGGATCGCGCGCAGGCGCAGCTGCAGGTCCGGGTAGCGATCGGCCTTGGCACTGAGTCGCGCCAACGCATGCGCGGTGGTTTCGCGACGGCCGTCGCTGCGCGACTTCAGCTCGATGTTGAACTGTGCGCTGGAGCCCTGGCGGCCGCTGCCCAGGCGCACGCCCACGGTCTTAACTGCCGGGTCGGCCATCAGCATGTCGGTGATGCGGCGCTGGCGGGCGACCATGTCCTCGAAGGAGACGGTGGCGCTGGAGTTGGCGCGGCCCCAGATCAGGCCGGTGTCCTGCGGCGGGAACGCACCCTTCTTCACCGCACCGAACAGGAACACGGTGACGCCGATCAGGATCAGCGGGGTCAGCGACATCAGCAGCGCGTGGCGCAGCGAGAAGTCGAGGAACACGGTGTAGATGCGCAGCATGCGCTCATGGCCGGCATCCAGCCAACGGCCGAAGCGCGACGGCGGCGCGCTGTGGTCGTGCGCACTGAGGAAGCGGCTGCACAGCGCCGGGGTCAGCGTCAGCGACACGATCATCGAGACCACGATGGCCGCGACCAGGGTGACGGTGAATTCGCGGAAGAACGCACCCATCATGCCGCTGGCGAACAGAAGAGGGATGAACACCGCCACCAGCGAGGCGGTGATCGAGACGATGGTGAAGCCGATCTCGCGCGCGCCGGTCAGCGCTGCCTGCATCCGCGGCATGCCTTCGTCGAGGTGGCGCATGATGTTCTCGATCACCACGATCGCATCGTCGACCACGAAGCCGATCGCGATCACCAGCGCCAGCAGGCTCAGGTTGTTCAGGGTGAAACCCATCACGTACATCACCAGCGCGGCACCGGCCAGCGACAGCGGCACGGTCACTGCGGCGATCAGCGTGGGTGCCAGCCGGCGCAGGAACAGCGCCATGGTCAGCACCACCATCGCCAGGCTGATCAGCAGAGTGATCTGCACTTCATGCAGCGACGAGCGGATGGTCGGCGTACGGTCGAAGTACGGTGTCATCGTGGTGCCCGGCTGCAGGTAGTCGCGCAGCGCGGGGATCTGTGCCTTGACCCGGTCCACGGTCTCCACGATGTTGGCGCCGGCGCGGGTGAACACGTACATCACCACCGCCGGCTTGTGGTCGAACCACGCCGCCTGGTAGGCATCCTGCTGGCCGTCGTAGACGTTGGCGATGTCCTTCAGCCGGATCACCCGGCCATCGCCCTGGGTCTTGACCACCAGGTCGGCGAAGTCGGCTGCGCGTGCCACCGAATCGTTGGCGATGATCGCGGTGGTGGTGTTGCCATCGCTGAGGAAGCCGGTGGGCGAGGTCACGTTGGCCGCGCGCACGGCGTTGCGCAGGTCGTCGGCGGTCAGGCCGAGTGCGTTCATCAGGCGCAGGTTGACGTCCACGCGTACCGCCGGCGTCGAAGCACCGGCGATGTCGACCGAGGCGACGCCGCTGATCTGGCGGATGCGCTGCGCCAGCAGCGAGTCGGCGACGTTGTACAGCTCGTCGGCCGACTGCGTCTGCGAGGTCAGCGCGATGGCGATGACCGGGTCATCGTTCGGGTTCGCCTTCTGGTACATCGGCGAGCCCATGCCGGAGGGCAGGTCGGCCTGTGCCGAGTTGATCGCGGTCTGCACGTCCAGTGCCGCCGAATCGATGTTGTGGCCGCTCTGGAAGATCATGAACACCAGCGAGCTGCCTTCCGAGCTCGACGAGCGCATGCGGTCGATGCCCGGCAGCTGGCCGAGATGGCGTTCCAGCGGCGCGGTGACCGTGGAGGCCATGGTGGCCGCGTCCGCGCCGGACTGGCTGGCATGCACGAAGATCACCGGGATCTCGATGTTCGGCAGCGCCGATACGCCCAGGCGCAGGTAGCAGATCAGGCCGACCATGAACAGGCCGATGGCCAGCAGCGCGGTGCCGATCGGGCGGCGGATGAAGGGGCCGGACAGGTTCATCGTGCGGCCCCCCGCAGCAGCGGGGCGTGGATCATGCCTGCGGCTCCTGCAGCGTGCCGTCACGCAGGGCGCGCTGCTCGCGGCGGCGCGCCAGCCACTCGGAGAAGCGCTCCATGTACAGGTAGATCACCGGCGTGGTGTACAGGGTGACCAGCTGCGACAGCAGCAGGCCACCGACGATGGCGATGCCCAGCGGGCGGCGCAGTTCCGAGCCGATGCCAGTGCCCAGCGCCAGCGGCAGTGCACCGAGCATGGCCGCGGCGGTGGTCATCATGATCGGGCGGAAGCGCAGCAGGCAGGCACGACGGATCGCTTCGTGCGCGTTGGCACCAGCGCGGCGCGCCTCGATCGCGAAGTCGACCATCATGATGCCGTTCTTCTTGACGATGCCGATCAACAGCACGATGCCGACGATGCCGTCCACCGACAGGCTCAGCCCGCACAGCATCAGCGCCAGCAGTGCACCGACACCGGCCGGCGGCAGCGTGGAGATGATCGTGATCGGGTGGATGTAGCTCTCGTACAGCACGCCCAGCACGATGTAGATCACCACCAGCGACGCCAGCAGCAGCCACACCACGTCGGTCTGGCTGCCGGTGAACTCGGCGGCCTTGCCGATGAATTCGGCATGCAGGTGGGTGGGCATGTCCAGGCTGTCCTTGGTCTCCTGGATTGCACGCACGGCTTCGGACAGCGAATAGCCCGGCGCCACGTTGAACGACACCGTCACTGCTGGCAGCTGCTGCTGGTGGCTGACCACCAGCGGCGCACTGCTGACCTTGCCTTCGGCCAGGGCCGACAGCGGGATGATGTTGCCGGCGCCGACGGTGATGCCGGTGTTCTGCGCGCCGATGCCAGTGGCGGTCGACGAGTTCGACGAGGTGACCTGGCCGAAGCTGGTGGCGTTGGTACCGGTCAGTGCACCGGCGCCGTTGGAGGCGACGGCCAGCTGTTCCATCAGCGCGGTGCTGGTGCGGAACTCCGGCGCCACTTCCAGTACCACGCGGTACTGGTTGAGCTCGGTGAAGATGGTCGAGATCTGGCGCTGCCCGAACGCATCGTAGAGCGTGTCATCGATGGTCTGCATCGGCACGCCCAGCACGCTGGCCTTGTCGCGGTCGATGTTCAGCTCAAGCGCACGGCCCTGGTTGGACAGGTTGTTGTCGACGTCGGCCAGTTCCGGGCGCTTGCGCAGCGCTTCGGTCAGGCGCGTGGCCTGGGTCGCCACCGTCGCCGAATCCACGTCCGACAGCGAGTACTGGTACTCGGTGGCGGCCACGCGGGTATCCAGGGTCACGTCCTGCACCGGCTTCAGATACAGGGCCACGCCCGGAATACCGGCCACCGCCTTCTGCAGGCGCGGCAGGATCTCGTCCAGGCCATCGCGTTGGCTGCGCTCCTTCAGCACGATCGACAGCTGGCCCTGGTTGAGCGTGGGGTTCATGCTGCCGGCACCGATGAACGCCGACACGCCGGTCACGTCCGGATCATGGCGCAGTGCCTCGGCCACCTGCTTGGTGCGCTGCTCCATCTGCGGGAAGGCGATGTTCTGGTCGGCCTGCACCACGCCGGTGATCAGGCCGGTGTCCTGTTCGGGCAGCAGGCCTTTGGGAATCAGCACGTACAACAGGACAGTCAGCACCAGTGCGCCGCCGGCCACGGCCAGGGTCAGGCGCTGGTGGCCCAGCACCCAGTCCAGGCTGTGCTCGTACAGGCCGACGGTGCGCGTCCACAGGTTCTGCTTGCCGGCCGCTGCCGCGCGCTCATGCGCGTCCTCGCCTTCGGGCAGGGCGTCGGGCTTGAGCAGGTAGGCGCACATCATCGGGGTGAGCGTCAGCGAGATCAGCATCGACAGCACCACGGCGATGCTCAGCACCCACGCGAACTCGTGGAACAGGCGGCCGGTGACGCCGGGCATCAGCAGCAGCGGCAGGAACACCGCCACCAGCGAAACGGTGAGCGACAGCACGGTGAAGCCGATCTGGCGCGCACCGATTTCGGCCGCTTCCTTGCCACTCTTGCCCTGCTCGATGTAACGCACGATGTTCTCGATCATCACGATCGCATCGTCGACCACGAAGCCGGTGGCCACCACCAGCGCCATCAGCGAGAGGTTGTCCAGCGACATGCCAGCAAAGGCCATCACCGCGAAGGTGCCGGCCAGCGACAACGGCACCGCCACCGAGGGAATGATCGTGGCCCACAACCGGCGCAGGAACACGAAGATCACCGCCACCACCAGGCCGATGGTCAGGATCAGGGTGAACTGCACTTCATGCACCGAGGCGCGGATGGTCTCGGTGCGGTCATTGAAGATCTCCAGGTGCACGTCGGCCGGCAGCACGCCCTGCAGCTGCGGCAGGATCGCGCGGATGCGCTCGACGGTCTGCACGATGTTGGCGCCGGGCTGGCGGCGCACTTCCAGCAGCACCGCCGGCTTGCCATCGGCCCAGGCGGCCAGCTGGTCGTTCTCCACGCCATCGATCACCTCGGCCACGTCGGACAACCGCACCGGACGGCCGTTCTTGTAGCTGATGATGGTGTCGCGGTACTCGGCGGCGCTGGCCAGCTGGTCGTTGGTACCGATGCTGTAGGACTGCGTCTTGCCGTTCAACGAACCCTTCGGCGCATTGACGTTGGCCTGGGTCAGCGCGCTGCGCAGCTGTTCCAGGGTCAGGCCCATGTTCGACAGCTGCGCCGGATTGACCTGGATGCGCACGGCCGGGCGCACGTTGCCGGCGATCGAGACCAGGCCCACGCCCTGCACCTGCGACAGGCGCTGGGCCAGGATCGAGTCGGCGTAGTTGTTGACGTCGCGCAGCGGACGCGTATCAGACGTCAGCTTCAGGGTGACGATGGCCGCGTCGGCTGGATTCACCCGGTTGTAGACCGGCTGGTAAGGCAGTGACGAGGGCAGGGTGGCCTGGCGGATCGCCGCCTGCACGTCCTGCGCGGCGATGTCGATGTCGCGGTCCATCGAGAATTGCAGGATGATCGTCGACAGGCCCGCCGACGAGTCGGAGGTCATCAGTTCCAGCCCGGAGATCTGCCCGAACTGGCGCTCCAGCGGCGTGGTGACCAGCGAGGCCATGGTGGTGGCGTTGGCACCCGGATACTGGGTGGTGACCACCAGGCTGGGGGCATCGATTTCCGGCAGCGCCGAGACCGGCAGCTTGCGGTAACCGAGGATGCCGAGCAGCAACAGGCCCGCCATCAGCAGCGAGGTGGCGATCGGGCGGCGGATGAAGATCGTCGAAAAGCCCACGGACTGATCCTTGCTGGCACTTCAATGTCGGCGCCGGCAGGTGTGCCGGCGCGAGGGAGAACTGTGGCCTGCGCTCAGCGCGGGCCACCACCGCGACGGCCACTGCCGCCACCGTTCTTCTGCTCGGCCGCCTTCAGCTCGGCCTCGGTCGGTGCGGCCGGGGTCTCGCCCGGCTTCAGCGCGTTGACCTTGCTGCCCGGCTTCAGGCGGAACTGGCCTTCACTGACCACCCGCTCGCCGCCCTTCAGGCCTTCGGCGATCTGCACCTGGCTGTCGCCCACTTCCACGCCGCTGCGCACGGTCTGCATCTTTACCGTGTTGTCGCCCTGCACGATGTAGACGTACTCGCCGTCCGGGCCACGCAGCACCGCCTGGGTGGGGATGACCACGCCGCCGGCAATCGTGCGCAGCTGCATGCGCACGTTGACGAACTGGCCCGGCCACAGACCGTTGTCGGTGTTGTCGAACAGGGCGCGCGCCTTGAACGTGCCGCTGTCGGCACTGATCAGGTTGTCGACCACATCCAGCTTGCCGTCACCGGACAGCACGTGCGAGTCGGCGCGGTCCAGCGCCGCCACCGGTACCGCGCCGGCGGCCTGCGCCTGGCGCACGTCGCCAAGCTGGCGCTCGGGCAGGTTGAACAGTACGTGGATCGGGTGGATCTGGGTCAGCGTGACCAGCGCGGTGCCGGCATTGACCACGTTGCCAGCATCGACCGCGCGGATGCCGGCGATGCCGGTGATCGGTGCGGTGACCTTGGTGTACTGCAGCTGCACCTGCGCCGAGCGCATGCTGGCCTCGTTCGCTGCGACTGCGCTTTCGTACTGTGCCACTTGGTTTCGCTGTGTATCCAGATCGGTCTTGGCGACGTACTGGCGATACTCCGGCGCGTTCGAGCGCTGGTAGTTGGAGCGCGCGGTGGCCAGCAGCGCTTCGTTCTGGCGCTTGGCCGCGGCGGCCTGGTCGTAACTCGCCTGGGCGGTGCGCGGATCGATCACCGCCAGCACATCACCCTGCTTCACTTCCTGGCCTTCGCGGAAATTCAGGCTCATCAGCTGGCCGCCGACCTGCGGGCTGACCGTAACGGTGTTCATCGCGGTCACCGTGCCCAGTGCGCTGGCATACACCGGCACGTCCTGGCGCGTAGCGTCGACCACGGTGACCGGCACCGGGCCGGCATCCGGATCCTCGCCGCCCTGGCGCGCGCCCGCAGCGGGTTTTCCAGCCTTGTCCTTGCCCCCACCGACGACGCGCAGGCCGACCACGGCCAGCACCAGTACCGCCACGACCAGCAGCACGATCTTCCAAACACGTGACATTACGAGGACTCCAAGAGGGCTGGACCGGGCGGGACCCCGGGGGCAATGCGCAAAGCATACCTGTGCCACATCGCGTTTCCTGCATGACGGATGGGACGGGCGCTAAGACCGGATCCGGCCGGGGAGGTTCCCGTAGCGCCGGTGTTGCCCTACATTCAGCTGGAACCCCTTGCCGTGGAGATCGTGATGCGCCGTTCGCTGCTGCTGTCCGCCCTGCTGCTGGCCCTGCCGGCCCTTGCTCATGCCCAGGACGGGCAGCGCCCGGAGGTGACCGCTGCCGCGCAGCGGTTGCAGGCCAAGGTGGTCGAATGGCGCCGCGACTTCCACCAGCATCCGGAACTGTCCAACCGCGAGGCACGCACCTCGGCCGAGGTCGCCAAGCGGCTGCGTGCGATGGGCCTGAAGCCGAAGACCGGCATCGCCCATCACGGCGTGGTGGCGATCATCGAAGGCGGCAAGCCCGGGCCGAAGATCGCCCTGCGTGCGGACATGGACGCGTTGCCGGTGACCGAACAGACCGGCCTGCCGTTCGCCTCCAAGGCCACCGACCAGTACCGCGGGCAGACCGTGGGCGTGATGCATGCCTGTGGCCATGACGCGCACACCGCCACCCTGCTGGGCGTGGCCGAAGCACTGGTGTCGATGAAGAAGGACCTTCCGGGCCAGGTGATGCTGATCTTCCAGCCTGCCGAAGAGGGTGCACCGCCGCCGGAAGAGGGTGGTGCTGCCCTGATGCTGAAGGAAGGGCTGTTCGCCGACTTCAAGCCGGAAGCCGTATTCGGGCTGCATGTGTTTTCCAGCGTGCAGGCAGGACAGATCGCGGTGCGTGGTGGTCCGCTGATGGCGGCTTCGGATCGTTTCGGCATCAAGGTGATCGGCCGCCAGACGCACGGCTCGGCGCCATGGAACGGTGTTGATCCGATCGTCGCCACCGCCGATCTGGTCGGCACCGCGCAGACCATCGTCAGCCGCCGCGCCAACCTGTCGAAGCAGCCGGCAGTGCTGACCTTCGGCGCGATCAACGGTGGGATTCGTTACAACATCATTCCCGATGAAGTGGAAATGGTCGGCACCATCCGTACTTTTGATGAAGGCATGCGCCAGCAGATCTTCGCCGACCTGCGCAACGTGGCCGAGCACACCGCCGCCGCGCACGGGGCAAAGGCGGTGACCGACATCTACGAATCGGAAGGCAACCCGGCCACGGTGAACGACCCGGCATTGACCGCGAAGATGCTGCCGAGCCTGCAGGCGGTGGTGGGCAAGGACAACGTGTACGAGCCGCCGCTGCAGATGGGCGCGGAGGATTTCTCGCTGTACGCGAAGGAGGTGCCGGGGATGTTCTTCTTCGTGGGTTCGACCAGCGTGGGCATCGACCCGGCGACGGCGCCGGCGAACCATTCGCCGAAGTTCCTGCTGGATGAGAAGGCGCTGGATGTCGGGTTGCGGGCGCTGCTGCAGGTGAGCCTGGATTACTTGAACGGTGCCGGCACTCCTGCGGGCTGAGGGTTTCCGGCAGGGCTTGCAGCCCTGCACCCGACAGGTTCACGCGGCTGTTGGTGGGTGTCGACCTTGGTCGACACGGGCAGACATCCGGAATGTCTGAAGGATTGGCTTTTGATTTTGATTTTTCTGATCTTTCCCGTGGTGGTGGCCGCGTGCAGGGAACTGTCAGGGGCCGGGTGGGTAGGCGGGGCGGGGGTGTCCGCGGCATGGATGCCGCGGCCAAGCCCCCAAGGACGGGTTTACGGCGTCCCCCGACCCGCCTACCCACCCGGCCAAGCCGATAGACCGCCTTCCACCACCAACCAACAAAACCACCACGGAGGGGCTCCGCCGTTGGCCGGCCGGGCCGAAGGCCCGCCCTCCGCGCGATACAATGACCCCCATGAACACCCCACAGGATTCCAGCCTCGGTCGCGAGGTCAGTTACCCGTCGCAGTACGATCCCGGCCTGCTGTTTCCCATCCCCCGCAGCGGTGCCCGCGCCGAGATCGGCCTCGATGACGCCGCGCTGCCGTTCGTCGGCCATGACCGCTGGCATGCCTTCGAGCTGAGCTGGCTCGACCCGCGTGGCAAGCCGCAGGTCGCCGTCGCCACCGTGCAGGTGCCGTGCACCTCGCCGCGGCTGATCGAATCGAAGTCGTTCAAGCTGTACCTGAATTCCCTCAACAGTACCCGCATCGACACTGCCGAAGCGCTGCGCGCGCGCATCATCGCGGACCTGTCGGCCTGCGCCGGTGCGCCGGTCCAGGTCGAGTTCGGCCTGCCGGGCCTGCGCGAGACGCCGCTCGGTGAATCCATCGACGGGCTGGACGTGGAGATCGACTGCTACGGCCCGCCACAGGCGGACTTCCTCGCGGCCGATGCGGGCGAGGTGGTGGAGGAGACCCTGGTCTCGGCGCTGCTGAAGTCCAACTGCCCGGTCACCGGCCAGCCGGACTGGGCCACGGTCAGCCTGCGTTACCGTGGGCCGAAGATCGACCGCGCGGGCCTGCTGCGCTACCTGGTCAGCTACCGCGAGCACGCCGAGTTCCACGAGCAGTGCGTTGAACGGATCTTCAGCGAGGTGTCCGCCCGCTGCCAGCCGCAGTGGCTGGAAGTGGAGGCCCGCTACACCCGCCGTGGTGGCCTGGATATCAATCCCTGGCGTGCCAGCCCCGGCATCGCTGCCCCGGCCGCGACCTACCGCGAACTGCGGCAGTAACCGCCGCAGGCGGTTACGGGTAGTGCCGGCCGCTGGCCGGCAACCGCAGGGAACCCGCATCCAGGACCAGCGCAAGCCGGCCAGCGGCCGGCACTACCGGGCACCGGCTCTCCCGATTGTTCAGCCGCCCCCGGGGGCGGCTTCACATCTGCACCATCCCCATTTAACAACCTCCATGGCACCGTGCGAACCACGTAGTCATGCAGACGGGAGTTGTGGATGAGTACCGAGAAGAAAGCCGATTTCTCCGGTGTCAGTGGCAGTGTCGACAGTACCGCCGAGCAGGTGCCGAAGGCGGACTTCTCCGGCGTCAGCGCCTCGGTGGACAGCACCGCAGACGTTGTCAGCGGCGGCACCTATACCGTGCAGAAGGGTGACTCGCTGTCGAAGATCGCCAAGCAGCATCTGGGCGATGCCAACGCCTGGAAGAAGATCTTCGAAGCCAATCGCGATGTGCTTGATGACCCGGACAAGATTTTCCCGGGCCAGACCCTGAAGCTGCCGCCGAAGTAAGCCGGCCATCGAACGCCGTCCGACAATCCCTGGGAGGAACCCCGAATGATCAAGACCACCCCGCTCCAGACCGCCCTGATCGCCGCCCTGCTGGGCAGCGTTGCCTTGGTAGGTTGCAAGAAGAAAGAAGAGTCGACCGACAGCAACGCCGCTCCGGCAGCGACCGCGCCGGCCGAACCGGCAGCACCTGCACCGATGACCGGCGCACCGCCGCCGATGGCCGAAGCCGCTGCAGTCAGCGTCTCGGCAGTGACCGTCGGCAAGACCGCAGCCGCCGACAAGTCGGTTGCGACGACGGCATTGTTCGCACCGAAGGATGACGTCATCGTCTCGGTCAAGACCGACGGCGCTGCCAACAACGTCACTGTTGGCGCGAAGCTGACCTACCAGGACGGCCAGGTGGCCGGCGAACAGAACGCCACCCTGAACACCAGTGGCGCGGAAACCACCAACGTCACGTTCAAGAATGCAAAGGGCTGGCCGGCCGGCAAGTACCGCGCCGAAGTCACCGTCGATGGCAAGGCGGCCGGAACGCCGCAGGAGTTCGAGGTCAAGTAAGTCCTGCCGACTCTCTCCCGGCAGGGCTCACGATGGACGCAGCCGCGAGGCTGCGTCCTTTTTTATTGGGCGATACTCGGAAGTACTCCGCGGGCCGCCCGTAATGAGATAAAGCTTGTCAACGGGGAAACCTCCCACCGCAGCGGACGGAGTTTCGCGGAGTTGGGCGGAAAGAAGGGCGAGATCAATGTCCTGGATAGATTTGACAAGGGTGTTGTTCCTCATGAAGTGTCACATCTTGGCGGTGTGGATGATCTTTATGACAAGACGACGGGGCTGCCCAATCCTGCACGTGGCGACGGAATCATGAATAGGGTTCCCGGTGTGGTTGACAGCCATACCATCGGTGGAATTGTAGAAGGCGATTCGGCGGTTCAAAAACGGGAGCGTTGAGATGCTTTCACGCATTTTGGTTTTCTTCGCTTTCTTGTGCCCGCTCACTTCGTGGGCCCAGGAATCTAGCCTGTGGAGCTACAGTTGCGACCACTTCCTATATGGCGCTTGTCTGCGCGTGCCAACAGGCATGTCCGTGACCTACGAGGCACCTGTTGACTTCGGCGTGCACCGCGTCAGAAGCGATGATCGGGAAGTCGCCTTGATCTACGAGGGCGATGCCCCCGAAAAGCCTGCGTCAGGAAGCACGCCGGATCTGCGCTTCACGGACGGCGGATATGTCGTGTCGGGGTATGCAAGGGCGGAAGGAGGTTCCACCCGGTACGACGTCTACGTTCGGCCCGGATCGTCTGGCGCCGGTTCGCTGCACATCCGAGGCTCTGCAGCGACGGCTGATGAACTCGCCAGCCTGGCCGCCGTTGTTGGGGGATTCCGCATCTGCAACTTCCAGCAAAGCAAGCGCTCACAGACATTGACCTGTCCAAGGCATGCCGAGTGGGGGCCGCGATTGTCGGAGTGGGTCATGCGTGCCTCAACGAGCGGGAAGTCGAATTAGCCATCAAGCCTCAGCTTCCAGACCGGAAGCGAGCCAGCGGCGCAACACAGTGGTGCAGTACCGTCGCGTATGGCGTGGCTTTGCCCCGCGCGGCTGAAAACGCGACAATGCAGGGGTTTCCCCGCCGCGCGCCCACCCTGACGGCGACGGGGGAAAGCGTGGGGCCCGGCCCCGCGCGCGACACGGTTGCACGTGGCCCGGCGCTGGCGCCGGCCTTCCCCTGAGCATTGCTACAGAGTCCAAGTCCCCCATGTCCAAGATCCTCTACACGCTGACCGACGAAGCACCGTTCCTGGCCACCCAGTCGCTGCTGCCGATCGTTGGTGCCTACACCGCCACTGCCGGCATCGTGGTGGAAACCCGTGACATCTCGCTGTCCGGCCGCATCCTGTCGCTGTTCCCGGAACTGCTCAGCGACGCGCAGAAGGTCAGCGACGACCTGGCCGAGCTGGGCCAGCTGGCGACCACCCCGGACGCCAACATCATCAAGCTGCCGAACATCTCCGCCTCGGTGCCGCAGCTGAAGGCGGCCATCAAGGAACTGCAGGACCAGGGCTATCCGCTGCCGGATTACCCGGAAACCCCGGCTGACGACCAGCAGCGCGACTACAAGGCGCGCTATGACAAGGTCAAGGGCAGCGCGGTGAACCCGGTGCTGCGCGAAGGCAACTCCGACCGCCGCGCACCGCTGTCGGTGAAGAACTATGCGCGCAAGCATCCGCACCGCATGGGCGCCTGGGCGTCGGATTCGAAGTCGCACGTCGCGCACATGGCCGCCGGTGATTTCTACGGCAGCGAAAAGTCGGCCACCCTGGCCAACGCCGGTTCACTGAAGATCACCTTCCACGGCAAGGACGGCAGCACCGTCGTGCTGAAGGAAAAGACCGCAGTGAAGGCGGGTGAGATCGTCGACGCCGCCGTCATGAGCCGCAAGGCACTGGCCGCCTTCATCGGCGAGCAGATCGCCGATGCCAAGGCCCAGGGCGTGCTGTTCTCGCTGCACCTGAAGGCGACCATGATGAAGGTCTCCGATCCGATCATGTTCGGCGTGGCGGTCAACGAGTTCTACAAGGACGTGCTGGCCAAGCATGCCGACGTGCTCAAGCAGGCGGGTTTCGATGCCAACAACGGCATCGGTGACCTGGCTGCGCGCCTGCCGTCGCTGCCTGAAGCCACCCGTGCGGCGATCGAAGCCGACCTGGCTGCCGAGTACGCGCAGCGCCCGGGCGTGGCCATGGTCAACTCGGACAAGGGCATCACCAACCTGCACGTGCCGAGCGACGTGATCGTCGACGCCTCGATGCCGGCGATGATCCGCGACTCCGGCAAGATGTGGAACGCCGAAGGCAAGCTGCAGGACACCAAGGCGGTCATTCCGGACCGCTGCTACGCCGGCGTGTACCAGGCCGTCATCGACGACTGCAAGGCGCACGGCGCCTTCGATCCGGCCACCATGGGTTCGGTGCCGAACGTCGGCCTGATGGCGCAGAAGGCCGAAGAGTACGGCTCGCACGACAAGACTTTCCAGATCGCTGCCGATGGCGTGGTCAAGGTCACCGACGACGCCGGCACCGTGGTGTTCGAGCACGCCGTGGAGGCCGGTGACATCTGGCGCATGTGCCAGACCAAGGACGCGCCGATCCAGGACTGGGTGAAGCTGGCCGTCGAACGCGCCCGCCTGAGCAGCACCCCGGCCGTGTTCTGGCTGGATGCCGCCCGCGCCCACGACGCGCAGGTCATCGCCAAGGTCGAGCAGTACCTGAAGGACCACGACACCAACGGCCTGGACATCCGCATCCTGCCGCCGGTGGAAGCCACCGCGTTCTCGCTGGACCGCATCCGCAAGGGCGAGGACACCATCTCGGTGACCGGCAACGTGCTGCGCGACTACCTGACCGACCTGTTCCCGATCATGGAGCTGGGCACCAGCGCCAAGATGCTGTCGATCGTGCCGCTGATGGCCGGTGGCGGCCTGTTCGAGACCGGTGCTGGTGGTTCGGCTCCGAAGCACGTGCAGCAGTTCGTTGAAGAGGACTACCTGCGTTGGGATTCGCTGGGTGAGTTCCTTGCCCTGGCAGCGTCGCTGGAACACTTGGGCAACCGCTACGACAACGCCGCAGCCCGCGTGCTGGCCAAGGCGCTGGACGAAGCCAACGGCCAGTTCCTGGACAACGACAAGTCGCCGTCGCGCAAGCTGGGTGGCATCGACAACCGCGGCAGCCACTTCTACATCGCGCTGTACTGGGCCCAGGCCCTGGCCGCGCAGAATGAAGATGCTGCACTGAAGGCACGCTTCGCGCCGCTGGCCAAGGCGCTGACCGACAACGAGCAGAAGATCGTTGAAGAACTGATCGCGGTGCAGGGCAAGGCCGTGGACATCGGCGGCTACTACCGCCCGGACGTGGCCAAGGCCAGCAAGGCGATGCGCCCGAGCGCGACCTTCAACGCCGCGCTGGAGCAGCTGCGCGGCTGATCCACTGCCGTTCGGCCGTGACACCGGAACCCGCGCTTCGGCGCGGGTTTCTTTTTTGGCTCTGGGGTCAGATCCCTTTTGCCATGCAAAAGGGATCTGACCCCAGGCGATGAAACCGCGACTTCCGTCGGCTGTCGGAATGCCGTCAAAGGGGCATGAAACTTGCCCACGATGGCCGTCGCAGAACCGATATGAGCGGATCTGCAGCCGCCCTCGATCTGAGCAGTCGATCACGACGGCTGCCGCTGGCGATGCCCTAGCCTTGGCGACGCGAGGCCACCGGGGAGGTGGCCGCACGGGGAACACGGATGGCACGCGTGCTGGTAGTGGGAACCGACATCCAGGGCGAGCAGGCCCTGCTGCAGCGGCTGCGCGTGGCATCGGCCCTGCCGGACGGCCAGATCCGCCGCAGCCAGGACCTGGATGATTGCGATCTGCTGGTCATCCGCGATACGCCGGCGCTGCGCAACGCGGCCCTGCGCATGCGCCAGCAGCGTCCGCGACTGCAGTGCTGGATCGAGGACCTGGGAGGCCAGCTGCGTGACGGTGATGGGCACCAGGATGTACTTGATGACAGTGCCATCGGCCGTGCATTGCGCGGCATGCAGTTGGCAGTGGAGCCCCTGGCCATGCACGCAGCCGCACCGATCCGCCTGGCTGATGGTGCGCATGCCATCACCCGTCTGCTGCGCGAGCGGCTGCCGCTGCGACAGGGCCAGGCACTGTTGAGTGATGCGGGCGAGCCTCTGCTGCTGATGGATCTGGAGCACGACCAGGCCGTGCTGCTGCAGGAACCGGCTGCGGCGCTGGTGGAGCGTTTGGCCGATGCCTTCGAACGCCTGCAACTGGATGCGCTGACGCCGGCACGCCTGCAGGCGCTGGCCGGCGAGCGGCCACGCCAACCACTGCGACCGCTGCTGTGGCAGTGGGCACAGCGCAGCCGCCATTGGCAGGCATTGGACGAACGCCTGCGTGGCGCCTCAGTGAAGCTGCTGCGCTGGCCCGACTTCCGCGTACTGGGCCACGACCATGATGGCTTCCGCCTGTGTTCGCTGCTGCTCAAGCGCGCGTGCACGGTTGACGAGTGCGCGATGCTGCTTGAGTTGCCGGCTGCGGCGGTGCGCGATTTCATCCATGCCGCCTACCTGTGCGGCTACGCGCAATTGCAGAGCGCCCCGGTGGCCCCGATGGCGGCAGGACGTGGCAGCGGCACGGGCACCGACAACGGCCTGCTTGCCCGCCTGTGGCGGCACCTGCGCGGGAGCGAACGCAATGCGTGAGCACAAGGTGGTGGTGCTGGGTGGCATGGGCAGCGGCAAGTCGACCCTGGTGCGCAGCATCGCAGCGGGCGCGGTGATCGACACCGATGTGGCCAACAGTGACCGCCTCGGCGCCGACAAGGTGTCCACCACCGTGGCGCTGGACTACGCAGACATCGACCTGCCCAACGGCGAACGCCTGCGTCTCTACGGCACACCTGGCCAGCAGCGCTTCGATTTCCTGTGGCCGATCCTGCTGCAGGGGGCACGTGGTGCGGTGCTGCTGCTGGATGCGCGTCGTGCCGGGCTGGCCAGCGAGCTGGAGGACTACCTGCAGGTGCTGCAGCCGTTCGCATCGTCATTGGCGCTGGTGGTGGCGGTGACCCATCTCGACCAGGCGCCACGCGCCGCGCTGGATGACTGGGCCACGCGCGCCTGCCTCGACGACCAACCACTACCGCTGCTGGCGGTGGACGCCCGCGACCGCGAACAGGGGCTGCTGCTGATGGATGTGTTGATGAGCGAAATGGAAGCGCACGCGCTGGTGGCGGCACATGGCTGACGGGCAGGCGGCAGTCCTGCCCGATGCCGGCCAGCGTGAGCGCCTGCAGCCCTTGCTGCAGGACCTGCAGCAGCGCGTCGAAGGCGTGCGTACGGTAGTGCTGGCCAGCGTCGATGGCTTTGCCCTGGTCAGTGCCGGCGCCGATGGGCGTGGCGAACGACTGGCAGCGATGACCAGCGCGATGCTGGCACTGGCCGCGGCGGTGGGCCGCGAACTGGTGCTGGGCGATCTGCAGACGCTGATGCTGGAGGCTGTGGGCGGCAAGGTGCTGATGCTGGCGATCCTGGCTGAAGGGCGCGCACCGCTGCTGCTGATGGCGGCCTGCGACCAGCGCAGCGTGATCGGCCAGGTGCTGTGGCAGAGCAGGGAATGTGGCCAGGCGATCCTGGCCGAACTCGGCGGATCGTGAGCCCGGCCGCAGGGGAACGAGGGGCTCGAACCAACTTCGACAAGGGGTGCGACGTGGCTGGATTGAATGAATCGTTGAACGCACTGATGGGCATCGACGGCGCGCAGGCAGTGGCGCTGGTCGACTACGAAAGCGGCATGCTGCTGGGTGAAGCCGGTACCGGCATGGACATGGAAGTGGCCGCCGCCGGCAACACCGAAGTGATCCGCGCCAAGATGAAGACCGCCGCGTCGCTGAACCTCAACGACAGCATCGAGGACATCCTGATCTCGCTGGGCAAGGCGTACCACATCATGCGCCCGGTGGCGAAGAAGAAGGGCCTGTTCTTCTACCTCGTGCTGGACCGTACCAAGTCCAACCTGGCGCTGGCCCGGCGCAAGGTGCAGGACGTAGAGGCCGAACTGGCGATCTGAGCCGGTAGTGCCGGCCGCTGGCCGGCATCTGCATGGGTCCACCGGCGGTCCAGGGGCTGCCGGCCAGCGGCCGGCACTACCTCTGCGCTCGACGGCATCACACACGCCAGCGTATGGTAAAGCCGGTCCTCCCCGGTGAGCCGTGCATGTCCGAGCCTGACATCGCTGCCGAACTGGCGCCGCGTATCGCCGGCGCCATCCGCGATGGTTTCGAGCAGTACCATGCCCGCTTCGCGGCGATCACCGCGCGGGCGCGGCAGCGCTTCGAGCAGCGCGATTGGGCTGGTGCGCGACAGGATGCGGTCGAGCGCATCGCCCTGTACGACCTGTGCATCGCCGAGCAGATGGATGCGTTGCGTCGCCTCGCCGGTGACGCGATCGGCGAGCGCGCGCTGTGGCTGCAGGTGCATGCCTGCTACAGCGCGCTGCTGCAGGGGCTGATCGACGCCGAGCTGTACAAGACCTTCTACAACACGCTGTCGCGGCGCCTGTTCGCCACCCGGGGCGTGGACCCGGCGCTGGAGTTCATCGCCTTCGATGTCGAACCTTCCGATGCAATCACCCATCCCGTGGCACGGCATACCTATGCCGTCTCGCCGACGCGGCCGGTGGAGGCGTTGCAGCGGGTGCTGGCCGACTATCGCTTCGACATCCCCTATGCGCACCAGCTGCGCTGCGCGGCGACCATTGCCGTGCGCCTGCAGGACGACCTCGCCCATTGGGGTGACACGCCGGTACGCAGCATCGAGCTGCTCGACACCGTGTTCTACCGCGAGCGTCGCGCCTACCTGGTCGGACGCGTGTTCGGCGAGCACCGCTTCTCGCCGTGCGTGATCGCCCTGGTCAACGACGAGCGCGGCCTGCGTGCCGATGCAGTGCTGACCCGGCGCCGTGATGTTGCTCACCTGTTCGGCGTCTCCCGCAGCTACTTCCAGGCTGACCTGGGCACGGTGGGCGACGCCGTGGTGTTCCTGCGCAGCCTGCTGCCGGGCAAGCCCATCGACGAGATCTACACGGTGCTGGGCCGTGCCAAGCAGGGCAAGACCGAGCGCTACCGCACCTTCTTCCGTCATTTCAACGAGCACCCGCAGGAGCGGCTGGTGCATGCAGAGGGCACACCGGGCATGGTCATGGCGGTGTTCACCCTGCCCAGTTACCCGCTGGTGTTCAAGCTGATCCGCGACCGCTTCGCGTGGCCGAAGTCGATGTCGCGCCAGCAGGTGGAAGAGAAATACGCGCTGGTGTTCAACCTGGACCGTGTCGGCCGCCTGCTCGATGCACAGCCCTATCGTCATCTGCGCTTTCCAGGCGACCGCTTCGCACCGGCCTTGCTGGAAGAGCTGCTGCAGCAATGCGCGCAGAGCGTACGCATCGATGGCGATGAGGTTGAAGTCGCACTGTGCTATGTGCAGCGCCGCTTCCGCCCCTTGAACCTGTACCTGCGCGAGCAGGGAGGCGAGGCCGTGCGCGCGGCGGTGCTCGACTACGCGCAGGCCATCACCGACATGGCGCGCAACAACATCTTCCCTGGCGACATGCTGCCGAAGAACTTCGGCGTATCGCGGCATGGCCGGGCCGTGTTCTACGACTATGACGAGCTGTGCCTGGTCAGCGACTGCGTGTTCCGCGCGTGGCCGCAGCCACGCACGCCTGAGGAAGCGATGGCCGACGAGCCCTGGTTCCATGTCGGCCCGCGTGATGTGTTCCCGGAGCGCTTCGGCCCGTTCATGGGCCTGCCGGCAGGTGAACTGGCCGCAGTGCGCGAGCACTACCGGCACCTGTTCGACCCGGGTTGGTGGCAGGGCCTGCAGGAACGCTTCGCCCGCGGTGACTATCCGGATACGCCCCCTTATGCGGGTGTGCACCGGTTGGCCTGAGGCGGCTGTCATGGCGGCTGGGACTGGGGTACGCTCGCCGTTCATCACCAAGGATCCGGCAATGATGCGTTCCCCTTTGTTTCTCGCTCTCGCGCTGGCCGTAGGTGCCGGCACCCCGTTGCTTGCTGGCGAGGCCAGTGCACAGACCGCGCGTGCGGTGCGTGCCACCGCGGAAATGAGCATGGTGCTGTCCGGCCATATCGAGATCACGCCTGAGGGTGAGGTCAGCTCGCTGGTACTGGACCAGAAATCGGCCTTGACTCCGAGCATCGCCTCCTTCGTGGAAGGCACGATCGGCGGCTGGCGCTTCGAACCCACGCTGCGCGATGGCAAGGCAGTGGCTGCACGCGCCCCGATGCGGGTGCGGCTGAGGGGGACGCAGATGGCCGATGGTGGCTACCAGGTCAGCATGACCAGTGTCGATTTCAGTGAATATGATCCGAAGGCTACCGATTCGGTGACCCGGAAGCAGATGGCTCCGCCGCGCTATCCGGAAGACGCCTATCGGAATGGTGCGCAGGGTGAAGTGCTGCTGATGGTCAAGGTGGCGCGTGACGGCACGGTGGCCGATGTCATCGCCGAGCAGGTGAACATGGCCGTGGTCGGCCCGGAACGGGCCATGGCCAAGATGCGCGACATCCTGGCCAAGGCCAGTATCAGCAGCGCCCGCAGCTGGACCTTCAACCCACCGACCACCGGCGAAAGCAGCACACACGACAGCTGGACGGTACGCATCCCGGTGAGCTTCGCCCTGGGCAATGACCGCAACGCAGGGCAGGAACGCTATGGCCGCTGGCGCGCCTTCATCCCCGGGCCCCGCCAGGCTGCGCCGTGGCGCGAACGCCGGGCGATCGAACAGGCCGGCAGCGACCTGCTGCCGGAGGGTGGGGTGTACATGGTCGATGGCGCCAAGCGCGGCGTGCGCCTGTTGACCCCGCTGGAACAGGGCTGATTGTGGGAGCGGAGCCGGGCAATCCGGCTCCGCGTCAGTCCGCATACGGGTAGACCACCACCCGGTTGCGGCCCTGTTCCTTGGCCATGTACAGCGCCTTGTCGGCCAGCCGCAGCGCCTGTTCTGCGTCGACATGGAAGCTGGGGAAGTGGGCCACGCCCAGCGATACGGTGATGGTGCCGACCGGTTCGAACGGATGGTCGGCGATGTGCTGGCGCAGGCGTTCGCCGGCCTGGCGCGCCGATTCAGTACTGATGCCCGGCAGCAGCAGCAGGAATTCCTCGCCACCGGCGCGGCAGAGGATGTCGCTGTCGCGCGAGTAGCGGCGCATCTGGTCGGCGATATGGACGATGGCGTTGTCGCCGACGTCATGCCCATGGCTGTCGTTGATCGACTTGAAGCGATCGATGTCCAGCGCCAGGATCGCGAACGGGATGCCCTGCACCTGCAGCGCGTCCAGCGCCTGCTGCAGTCCGCGGCGGTTGAACAGACCGGTCAGCGGGTCGGTACGGCTGGCACGGTTGAGCGTGCCGATGCGATCCTGCAGGGCATTGAAGCTGTGCAGCACCGCCTGCTTGAGCTGGGCGACCTCGAAGTACCAGGCGCGGATGCCGCTGACATGGTTGATGGCGTTGCCGGTGTCCTCGCCGCCCTGAACATTGCGTGCCAGCTGCCACAGTGGCATCGAGATGCGGCGCGCGAACCACCAGGTGACCAGCAGCGACAGCAGGCCGAGCGGAATCGCGTTCCAGATCACCGCCGTCATCAGCCGCGACAGCGGCTGCAGCGTGGCCTCGGTCGGGCGCTGGGCGATGATGCCCCAGCCGGTGGCTGCGACCGGTGCGTAGCCAGCCAGCATCGACACGCCGCGGTTGTTGCGCACCTGCTGCGCGCCGCGCTCGCCCCGCACAACGGCCTTCACCGCCGGGTTGCCAACCACGTAGTCGCCAACCCGCTTGCCGTCGGCGTGGTACAGCAGGCGGCCATGGCGGTCGACCACGTACAGGTAGGAGCCGTCGCGGTAGTAGTGCTTGCCCAGCAGCGTATGCAGGGCGCTGCGCTGGCGCAGGTACAGGGTGCCGCTGACATAGCCGCGATAGCGGCCCTGGCGGTCGAAGATCGGGTGCGACAGCGAGACCAGCAGCTTGCCGGTGGCCGATTGGTACGGATCGCTGATCATCGGCTGGCGCGCGGCCAGTGCCGCATTGTTGCCGACACTGTGCAGCACCTCACCCTGCAGCTGCAGGGTCTGCGGCGAGGTGGCGATCACCAGGCCATCGGCATCCACCACCAGCGAGGAGTTGAAGCTGCTGGACTGCAACTGCAGGCGGCTGGCTTCGTCCTGGGCCTGCTTCGGATCAAGGTCGCCCTGGCCGAGCCGGGTGGCTGCATAGGCCAGCTGCTGCTGCGCGGCCAGCAGGAAGTTCTGGGTGGTCTCGGCCAGCTTGGTGGCGTAGACGCGGTTGGCTTCCAGGGTATTGCCGACCAGCTGGTCGCGCTGCACCCGGTAGCTGGCCAGCAGGGTGTTGGCCAGCGCGATGATGGCGCTGAGCAGGGCCAGGGCGAGGATCAGCTTGCCCAGGTTGAGGCGGGGGGACAGCGTTCGCATGCGTCGACGGATCCGGCAGGAGGCTGGACCCGACCGGTTCTCCGGAAGGGGCGACAGCGGGAATCGGTGGCCGGGCCCACGGGGGCCGGGCAGGGTATCGCGCGGATTATCGCCAAAAGCGGGCGCCAGCGAAGTGAAGTGCGTCGCCCTGCAGGCAAAAAAAAACCTGCCGCAGCGAGCGGCAGGTTTCTTCCGATGCAGCGCCGGGGCTCAGCGCTTCATCGAACCGAAGAACTCGTCGTTGGACTTGGTGTTCTTCATCTTGTCCAGCAGGAACTCCATCGCGGCCATTTCATCCATCGGATGCAGCAGCTTGCGCAGGATCCAGATCTTCTGCAGCAGTTCCGGTTCGATCAGCAGGTCTTCGCGGCGGGTGCCGGAACGGTTGATGTCGATGGCCGGGAACACACGCTTTTCAGCGATGCGGCGGCTCAGGTGCACTTCGCTGTTGCCGGTGCCCTTGAACTCTTCGTAGATCACCTCGTCCATCTTCGAACCGGTGTCGACCAGTGCGGTGGCGATGATGGTCAGGCTGCCGCCTTCTTCCACGTTGCGCGCGGCACCGAAGAAGCGCTTCGGGCGATGCAGGGCGTTGGCGTCCACACCACCGGTCAGCACCTTGCCCGAGCTCGGCACCACGTTGTTGTAGGCACGGGCCAGGCGGGTGATCGAGTCGAGCAGGATGACCACGTCCTTCTTGTGCTCGACCAGGCGCTTGGCGCGCTCGATGACCATTTCGGCCACCTGCACGTGGCGCGCGGCCGGTTCGTCGAAGGTCGAGCTGATGACCTCGCCGCGCACGGTGCGCTGCATTTCGGTCACTTCTTCCGGGCGCTCGTCGATCAGCAGCACGATCAGGTGCACGTCCGGGTGGTTGGTGGTGATGGCGGTGGCGACCTGCTGCATCATCATCGTCTTGCCGGCCTTCGGCTGCGACACGATGAGCGAGCGCTGGCCCTTGCCCTGCGGCGCCATCAGGTCGAGGATGCGGCCGGTGATGTCTTCCGACGAACCGTTGCCGCGCTCCAGGGTGAAGCGGCGGCGCGGGAACAGGGCGGTCAGGTTCTCGAACAGCACCTTGTTCTTCGACGCTTCGATCGGCTCGCCGTTGATGGTGTCGACGATGTTCAGCGCGAAGTAGCGCTCGCCGTCCTTCGGGAAGCGGATGCGGCCGGAGATATGGTCGCCGGTGCGCAGGTTGAAGCGGCGGATCTGGCTGGGCGAGATGTAGGTATCGTCCGGGCCGGCCAGGTAGCTGGCTTCGGCCGCGCGCAGGAAGCCGAAGCCGTCCGGCAGGATTTCCAGCACGCCGTCGGCGGCGACGCCGTCACCGTGGCGGGTCAGTACCTTCAGCAGGGCGAAGATCACATCCTGCTTGCGGGCGCGTGCCACGCCTTCGGAGATCTGCAGCTGCTCGGCGATTTCCAGCAGCTTCTGCGCCGGCATCCGCTTGAGGTCGCTCAGCGAGTAGACCGGGAAGCCCTCGGGCACGTTGGCGTGCGGGCGCGGCACGAACGGCTGCTGCTCGCCGCCGTCGTTGGGCAGGCCATCGTCGCGGAAGCGATTGTTGCGGTCACGGTCGCGGCGGTTGCGGAAGCGGTCGCGGCGATTGCCCTGACCTTGCCCCTGGCCCTGCTGGCCGTTCTGGTTGTACGGGTTCTGGCCCTGGTTCTGGCCGCCCCCCTGGTGGTTCTGCTGGCGCGGCTGGCCGGATTCGCGACCCTCACCACCTTCGCCGCCGCCACTGCTGGCAGGGGCCTCGGCGGCGGGCGCGCTCGGTGCGGGGGCGGCGGCGGCCGGTGCCGGCGCTTCGGGCGCGGCGGCCAGCGGCAGGGTCGGCTGCGCCGGAGCGGCGCTGGTTTCGGCGGCTGCCGGAGCGGCGGCCTTGCTCACGCGGGGCTTGCGCACGCGCTTTTCGGCGGGCGCATCGGCGCTGCCGGTTTCGGAAGTGTTATCGGACAAGAGCGTTATTCCTCGCTTGAAGGTGCGAGCGCCCGGCTGGGGCGGCGAACGTTGGGAATGGGTCTGGAAGAAACTGCGTCCAGAGGGTGCGGCACGCGAACGCGGCCGGATATGCCGACACTATCATCGGCCCGCGGCGCCATGCAAGGGTCACCGGGAACAGCATTCATCATGGGCGCGGGGCGCCCCACCGGCAGCCGCGGTCGACGGCTGCCGGGGAACAGCGGGATCAGGCCAGGGCCTTGTCCAGCAGGCCGGCCAGCTGGGCCTTGCCCACCGCACCGATCTGCTCGGCGACCTTCTCGCCATCCTTGAACACGACCAGGTACGGAATCGAACGCACGTGGTACTTGGCGGCCAGCGCACGGTTGTGGTCGACGTTGACCTTGGCGATCTTGGCGCGGCCCTGGTAGGCATCGGCCAGCTCGTCCAGCGCCGGGGCGATCATCTTGCACGGGCCACACCACTCGGCCCAGAAATCGACCAGCACCGGTTCCTTGGAATTCAGCACTGCGCTATCAAAGTCGGCGTCGCCGACATGTACAACCTTGTCGCTCATCTTGGTTTCTCGTCTTGGATTGCACCCGGTCATGCCGGAGGTGGGTGAACTGGGCCATGCCCGGTGGCGCGACCCTCGTCGTTGCCTCGCGGCGCACTGCCGCGGTGCGTTCGGCGGGATGCCTGGACGCTCACGGCCGGCAGTGTACCCCTATCGCAGGGCAGGGACAGGCGCCGGCTGGAACCCAGCGTATCGTGATCGCTTCGATGGCCGGTATGTGTCGGATTTCACTGTCTTCCTGTACATGGGGCTGGCAGCGGGCGACACCAGCGCCTCTGGAAGGACCGTTCAAGTCCGGTGTTGCTGGGTGAAGGTCGAGCGTCTCTCGTCTCTTTGAGACGGCTCATTCCGGTTTGCCCGCCCGAGTGCGTTAAACTGGGGCATTGTGCGGCGCGCGGACCCGGTGGTCCCAGCCTGCCAACCCGCCGCAGGGGCCGCAGTTTGCGACGGTGCCCCTAGACGATGAAGTGCCAGCCGCCTTACGGGCCGGCGGCCATACCAAGACGGACTCATGAGCGACAAACCGCTGACCGATTTGACCTTCTCCTCCTTCGAGCTGCATCCGGCCCTGCAGGCCGGCCTTGAAGGAGCCGGATTCACCCGCTGCACCCCGATCCAGGCGCTGACCCTGCCGGTCGCGCTGGCCGGCGGTGATGTTGCCGGCCAGGCCCAGACCGGCACTGGCAAGACCCTGGCCTTCCTGGTCGCGGTCGTGAACCGCCTGCTGAGCAAGCCGGCGCTGGCCGACCGCAAGCCGGAAGACCCGCGCGCGCTGATCCTCGCCCCGACCCGCGAACTGGCCATCCAGATCCACAAGGACGCGGTGAAGTTCGGTTCCGACCTGGGCCTGCGCTTCGCGCTGGTCTATGGCGGTGTCGACTACGACAAGCAGCGCGAGATCCTGCAGCAGGGCGTGGACGTGATCATCGCCACCCCGGGCCGCCTGATCGATTACGTGAAGCAGCACAAGGTGGTTTCGCTGCATGCCTGCGAGATCTGCGTGCTGGACGAAGCCGACCGCATGTTCGACCTCGGCTTCATCAAGGACATCCGCTTCCTGCTGCGCCGCATGCCGGAGCGCACCACCCGCCAGACCCTGCTGTTCAGCGCCACCCTCAGCCACCGCGTGCTGGAGCTGGCCTACGAGCACATGAACGAGCCGCAGAAGCTGGTGGTCGAAGCCGAGACGGTCACTGCCGCACGCGTGCGCCAGAAGCTGTACTTCCCGGCCGACGAAGAGAAGATCCCGCTGCTGCTGGGCCTGCTGTCGCGCAGCGAAGGCGCGCGCACCATGGTGTTCGTCAATACCAAGGTGTTCGTCGAGCGCGTGGCCCGTTCGCTGGAAAAGGCCGGCTACCGCGTCGGCGTGCTGTCCGGCGACGTGCCGCAGAAGAAGCGTGAGAGCCTGCTCAACCGCTTCCAGAAGGGCCAGCTGGAAATCCTGGTGGCCACCGACGTGGCCGCGCGCGGCCTGCACATCGACGGCATCAAGTACGTCTACAACTACGACCTGCCGTTCGACGCCGAAGACTACGTGCACCGCATCGGCCGTACCGCCCGCCTGGGCGAGGAAGGCGATGCGATCAGCTTTGCCTGCGAACGCTATGCGATGAGCCTGCCGGACATCGAGGCCTACATCGAGCAGAAGATTCCGTCCGAGCCGGTCACCAAGGAGCTGCTGACCGCGCTGCCGCGCCCGGAACGCCCGGCCCCGGCCGCAGGCGAGGACGGCGAAGAGAACGAGAGCGTTGGCCAGATCTTCCGGGAAGCGCGCGAAGCCCGCGCCGCCGAGGAAGAGCGTCGTGGCGGTGGCCGCAGTGGTGGCCGCTCCAGCGGTGGCCGCGGTGAGCGTCGCGACGGTGAGCGCAGCGGCGAGCGCCGTTCGCGTGGCCCGCGCAAGCCGCGCGTGGAAGGCGAGCAGGCTGCGGCCGCTCCGGTGGAAGGTGCTGAAGCCGCTGTCGCCCAGGCTCCGCGCCCGCCGCGTCCGCCGCGTGCCGAAGGTGCGGTGGATGGCGAGCGCAAGCCGCGCAAGCGTCGTCGTCGTCGCCACGGCCGTCCGGTCGAAGGTGCCGAAGGCGTGCAGGCCACGGCCGGCAATGGCGTCAGCCCGGTCACCCCGGTGCAGGTGGTGGCCAAGCCGGTGCGCACCGCGGCCGATACCGGTGATTCGTTCCTGACCCGCATCGGCCGCAAGATCCGCCGGATGCTGTCGGGCAACTAAGCCACCGCGGGTGGGTGCGGACCTTGGTCCGCACCGAGCCGAGCCCATGCTCGGCTCTACAGCCTCACGAGGCATGGTAGTGCCGGCCGCTGGCCGGGACCGGCATGCCGCGCAGGCGCCGGCCACGCAACCTTGTCGCATCTGACTCTGGCCGCGCCCGCCGGCTTCCATCCAAGCTGATGCCTCCCGCATCCGGAGGCGTCACGCGATGGCATCCGTACCCTGTTACGACGCATTCGATCTGCATTACGCGCAGCATGTGGCGGCCTCTGCATCCCGTCCGCTGGAACGCCGGACACTGCTGGAGCTGGCCGGTCCACTGCAGGGGCGGGATGTCATCGATCTGGCCTGCGGTTCCGGTGATTTCGGCCGCCACCTCCTGCTGCACGGGGCCCGTAGCGCCCTCGGCGTCGATCTGTCCGCCGCGATGATCGAACAGGCGCGCCGGCTTTCCGCGCAGGGCGGTGACGCCATGCAGTTCCTGCACGGCGACGCGACCCGCCTGGACATGCCGGCCCGCTTCGATGTTGCCGTGGCGGTCTGGCTGTTCAACCACGCCGATACGCTGCAGGAACTGGAGCGCATGTACCGGGCAGCAGCCAGCGTCCTCAAACCGGGCGGACGGCTGCTGGGCATCGTCACCCATCCTGCCTTCCGGTTGGCCAAGGGCGACTTTTCGCGTTACGGCGCGCGTATCGTCCGGCAGCAGGCGCTGGATGATCATCACCTGGTCGAGGTCGCGTTCGCCGATGCGGCCGTGGCCCGCGTCACCGACCATCAATGGCGCGCGGACCAGCACGAGCAGGCGGCCGCCCGCGCGGGGCTGCCCGGGCTGCAGTGGCAGGCGCCGGTGCCGACAGCGGCGGAATGCAAGGACCGGCCTCCCGGCTTCTGGGATGAATACCGCGACAACAACGCGTTGGTGGTCCTGCACGCCCGCAGGGAAGGGTAGCGCCCGGGGAGGTCCGGCGGGCGCAGTGGCAGATCGAAGATTCCGCCGGGCAACGCCAGGCGCTACCGATCGGTGGCGCCGCTCCTGCATAATCGGGGCATGAGTGTCCTGCGCTTCGATAATGTCAGCAAACAGTACGCCGGTGGCCACGAGGCACTGACCGATGTCAGCTTCGAGGTCGCGCCGGGCGAGATGCTGTTCGTCACCGGCCATTCCGGTGCGGGCAAGAGCACCCTGCTCAAGTTGATCCACCTGGACGAGCGGCCAAGCCGCGGCGCGGTGGTGTTCGACGAGCGCAACCTGCTGAAGGTGCGTGGCGGCGATGTGCCGCGCCATCGGCGCGCAGTGGGGGCGGTCTACCAGGACCATCGCCTGCTGATGGACCGCTCGATCGCCGAGAACGTGGCGCTGCCGCTGATCCTGCGCGGCACCCGCCGTGGCGACATCAGCAAGCGCGTGCGCTCGGTGCTGGAACGGATGGGCCTGGGCCACCGCGAGAAGGCGCTGCCCTCGCAGCTGTCGGCCGGCGAGCAGCAGCGCGTCGGCATTGCCCGCGCGATCGTCGGCGAGCCCAAGCTGCTGGTGGCCGATGAACCAACCGGCAACCTCGACCCGACCCTGGCGGCGGAGATCATGGCCCTGTTCGCCGAGCTGCCCTCGCGCGGCACCAGCGTGCTGGTGGTCAGCCACGACCTGCCGCTGCTGCGCCGCATGCGCAAGCGCGTGCTGATCCTCGACCACGGCCGGCTGGTGGATGACATCTCGCCGCAGGACCTGGCGGAGTAACCGATGGCGAAGAACGAAAACAGCGAAGCCGCCGCCCCGTCGCGCGTGGGCGTCTGGTTCCAGCACCACGTGCACAGCGTGGTGTTCAGCCTGGGCCGCGCCTGCCGCAAGCCATGGGCGACCCTGCTGACGGTGATGGTCATGGCGCTGGCACTGGCCCTGCCGCTGGGCCTGTCGATCGCGCTGGACAACCTCAAGCAGTTCGCCGGCAGCGTGCAGCAGTCGCGCGACATCAACGTGTTCCTGAAGGGCAACGTCGATGGTCCCGGCGCGCTGCGCCTGGCGGGCCAGCTGCGCGACCGCGACGACGTGGCCGAAGTGAACGTGCGCACGCCCGAGCAGGGCCTGCAGGAACTGCGCGATGCCGGCCTCGGTGAGGCGATCGACGCACTCAACGACAATCCACTGCCCTCGCTGCTGGTGATCACCCCCGGCCAGGGCAAGGACGACGCGCGCCTGGCGCGCGCGCTGGAAAGCCTGCCCGAGGCCGACCTGGTGCAACACGATGCACTGTGGCGCCAGCGCCTGGATGCCTGGCTGGCGTTCGGTGCGCGGCTGGTGCAGGTGCTGTCGGTGCTGCTCGGCGTGGGCGCCGCGCTGGTGGTCGGCAACACCGTGCGTCTGGACATCCAGGCCCGTCGCGAGGAAATCGGCGTGCTGCAGCTGCTGGGGGCCAGCGATGGCTTCATCCGCCGCCCGTTCCTGTACCTGGGCGCGTGGTACGGCCTGGGTGCCGGCGCGGTGGCACTGGCCCTGATCGGCGGGGCCGGTGCCGCGCTGCGCGTGCCGCTGGTCGAACTCTCCCGCAGCTACGGCAGCCCGTTCGTGCTGCATGGCCTGGACCTGCTGCATGGCGGTCTGGTCCTGCTCGGCACGCTGCTGCTGGGCTGGCTGGGGGCATGGCTGGTGACCGGCCACTTCCTCCGCCAGACCCGCCCGACCGACACCTGAGACCGGCATGCAACCGCAAGCGCTGAAGCACCTTGAGGGGCCCGCGACGCGGGTGATGGTGGTCGATGGCTCGAAGCTGGTGCGCAAGCTGATCGCCGACGTCCTGCAGCGTGACCTGCCGGGCGTGGAGGTGATCGGCTGCGACAGCATCGAGGACGCGCAGCAGGCGCTGGCACAGGGGCCGGTGGATCTGGTGACCACCTCGCTGACCCTGCGTGATGGCGACGGCCTGGCGCTGGCGCGGATGGTCCGCGAAGCCGCAGGCCAGGCCTATGTGCCGGTGATCGTGGTCTCCGGCGATGCCCAGCAGCACCTGGAGCAGCGCCGCTTCACCGAGTACGTCACCGACTATTTCGACAAGGCGCTGGGCCACGAGGCACTGGCGACCTTCATCCGCGGCTATGTGCAGCCGCAGACCATTCCCGGCGCCACCATCCTCTATATCGAGGACAGTCGCGTGGTCGCCGAGGCCACCAAGCGCATGCTGGAACGCCAGCAGTTGAACGTGCTGCACGTGGTCAGCGCCGAAGAAGCGTTCACCCTGCTCACCGCCGAGTCGCTGGGCCGCAGCCGCCATCGCATCGACCTGGTGCTGACCGACGTTACCCTGAAGGGCGAACTGAGCGGCCGCGACGTGGTGCAGCGGGTGCGCGTGGACTTCGGTTACGGCAAGCGCCGCCTGCCGGTGCTGGTGATGACTGGCGACGGCAATCCGCACAACCAGACCGGGCTGCTGCAGTCCGGTGCCAACGACCTGGTGCTGAAGCCGATCGAAGAACGGCTGCTGGTCACCAAGGTGCTGTTCCAGCTGCGGCTGGCCCGATTGAACGATGGACCCCTGATTCGATGATGGATGAAGCAGCCGACACCCCGACGATCCAGCTGGAACCGAGCTGGAAGCAGCATGTCGGCGATTACCTGTTGCAGCCGCAGATGCGCGAGCTGTCCAGCTTCCTGCGCCAGCGCAAGGCCAGTGGCGCGGCGGTGTTCCCGCCTGGGCCGCAGATCTTCGCTGCGTTCGATGCCACGCCGTTCGAGCAGGTGAAGGTGGTGATCCTCGGCCAGGACCCGTACCACGGCCGCGGCCAGGCGCATGGCCTGAGCTTCTCGGTGGCGCCGGGCGTGCCGGTGCCGCCGTCGCTGCTGAATATCTACAAGGAGATCGAGAGCGATCTCGGTATCCCGCGTCCGGACCACGGCTGCCTGATCCCGTGGGCGCAGCGGGGCGTGCTGCTGCTCAATGCGGTGCTGACGGTGGAGGAGGGCAAGGCCGGTGCGCACCAGGGCCGGGGCTGGGAAGGCTTCACCGACCACGTGGTGGATGTGCTCAACCGCGAACGCGAAGGCCTGGTGTTCATGCTCTGGGGCGCGTATGCGCAGCAGAAGGGCAAGGTCATTGATACCCGCCGCCATCGCGTGCTGAAGTCGCCGCATCCGTCGCCGCTGTCGGCCCATCGTGGCTTCCTCGGCTGCCGGCATTTCTCGATGGCCAACGAGTACCTGCAGCGCCGCAGCCAGGCCCCGATCGACTGGTCGCTGCCGCCACGCTCGGCGCTCTGACCGCCGGCGGGTGATCGGGGCTGAACGCCGAGCAACGTTTCCGGGCCTGAATGGGTCCTGCGGAAGGCCCGTTCAGCTCCGCTTGACCGGAATCGGCCGGTTTCCAGTAGGTAATTGCTTGAATTCCAAGGGATTGTGAATCCCGAAAAGCGTGCTCGCCACTGTCATCAAATCGCGCTACGGTAGGGCTCTGTTTGGGACCAGTGTTGCATCAATGGGATGCTGGAACTTTTTCCTCCTTTAGCAGTCCAAATGCCGGACTGCTAAGATGGGTGCCTATGAGCCAGAACACCTCTACTGCCCTTGTGGCAAACAATCTCCCGATTCCCAGTGCGCTCGGTTCGCTGGACGCCTACATCGGTGCCGTGCACCAGATTCCGGTGCTGTCGGTCGATGACGAACAGGACCTGGCCCGTCGCTTCCGCGACGGCAACGATCTGGACGCCGCCCGCGAGCTGGTGCATTCGCACCTGCGCTTCGTGGTGCACGTGGCCCGCGGTTACAACGGCTACGGCCTTGCCCTGGGTGACCTGATCCAGGAAGGCAACATCGGCCTGATGAAGGCGGTCAAGCGCTTCGACCCGGACATGGGCGTGCGCCTGGTCTCCTTCGCCGTGCACTGGATCCGTGCCGAGATGCACGAGTTCATCCTGAAGAACTGGCGCATCGTGAAGGTCGCCACCACCAAGGCGCAGCGCAAGCTGTTCTTCAACCTGCGCAAGTCGAAGACGCGCCTGGGCTGGATGAACGCGGCTGAAGTGAGCGCGGTGGCCAAGGACCTGAACGTGTCCGAGCGCGAGGTCATGGAAATGGAGTCGCGCCTGTCAGGTCGCGATATCGGTTTCGATGCGCCGACCGATGAGGACAACGAGCACGCGCCGCCGTCGCCGGCCGCGTTCCTGGTCGCCAACGACGAAGACCCGTCGATGGCCTACGAACGTGCTGACAGCGAAGACAACCAGATGCAGCTGCTGCGCGAAGGCCTGGCCGAGCTGGACGCCCGCTCGCGCGACATCATCCGCCGTCGCTGGCTGGATGCGGACAGCAAGGTGACGCTGCAGGAACTGGCTGACGAATACGGCGTGTCGGCCGAGCGCATCCGCCAGGTTGAAGCGAATGCGCTGAAGAAGATGAAGGCGCTGTTCACCGCGTAAGCGGGGTGGCGCTGGATTGAAGAAAGGCCCGGCAATGCCGGGCTTTTTCTTTTTGGTGGCGTTCTCATCCACGCATGGCGTGGCTCTAGTCTGACGCCAAAGCGGTGATTGCGCCGACCGGATCATGTGCTGGATGCTGATGTTCACGCCGTACCACGCAGTGGCACGGTATGATCATGCCACGCGTCTTCCGCACACGAAGTTTCAATCGCAGCATGCGCAGGACCACCCTGTCCGACGCTGCGCTGTACCGGTCGGTACGTGAAATGGAAGGGGGTCTGGTGGATGCTGATCTTGGCGGCGGAATCTTCAAGAAGCGCGTTGCCTTGCCGGGGCGAGGAAAGCGTGGGAGCGTCCGAACCATCGTCGCCACACAGCGAGGCGGGCATTGGTTCTTCCTTTTCGGCTACGAGAAGAATGAACGTGCTGCAATCACGAATGCGGAACGCGATGCGCTGCAGCTGTACGCATCGGAGTTCTTGAAAATGAGTACGGCGCAGCTGAATCGTGCCGTGCAGTACGGGGATCTACAGGAGATCAGCCATGACGAAGACCCCTGAGCGACGGCGCGCGAAAAGTGCGCTTCTTGAGGCGGTGCATGATGCGGCTGTGAGTCTGCACGCACATGGTTTCATCGATAAGCGTCGGTTGAGCAGCTACGAAGCGCTTTGCCTTGAGCCGGTCCCTGAATACAGCAGTGCCCAGATCCGTGCCCTGCGTGCGTCATTACAGCTCAGTCAGCCGGTCTTTGCTGGAGTTCTCAATACCAGCGTTTCCACCGTACGCAGCTGGGAACAGGGCGAGAAGAAGCCCAGCGGACCATCACTGAAGTTGCTGAACCTGATTGATCGGAAGGGACTCGAAGCAGTCCTGTAAAGCAAAGGCCCGGTTCTGCCGGGCCTTTGCTTTTCCGAGGTGTTCAATCCACGCACGGCGTGGATCTACTGCTGATTCCAGTAGAGCCACGCCATGCGTGGCTGCTCTGCTATCGCGTGGGCCTCAGCCTTCGCGTGCGATCGCGCGCCAGCCGATGTCGTTGCGGTGGAATTCGTTGGCCCAGCTGACCTTGGCCACGCCGGCATAGGCATTGGCCTGCGCGTCGCGCACGCTGTCGCCCAGCGCCGCCACGCACAGCACGCGGCCGCCGGCACTGACCACCTGGCCCTGTGCGTCCAGCGTGGTGCCGGCATGGAACACCTTGGCACTGGCCGGCACGTCGTCCAGGCCGGAAATCACGTCGCCGGTGATCGGCGATTCCGGGTACGGCCTGGCGGCCAGCACCACGCCCAGCGACGGGCGTGCATCCCAGTGCGCTTCCACCTGGTCCAGGCGGCCGTCGATGGCGGCTTCCACCAGCTCCACCAGGTCCGACTGCAGCCGCAGCATCACCGGCTGGGTTTCCGGATCGCCGAAGCGCACGTTGAATTCGATCACCTTCGGCGCGCCGCTGGCATCGATCATCAGGCCGGCGTAGAGGAAGCCAGTGAACGGGATGCCGTCGGCGATCATGCCCCGCACGGTCGGGTTCACCACCTCGCGCATCACGCGGGCATGCACCTCCGGCGTCACCACCGGGGCCGGCGAATAGGCGCCCATGCCGCCGGTGTTCGGGCCGGTATCGCCGTCGCCGACGCGCTTGTGGTCCTGCGAGGTGGCCATCGGCAGCGCATGCACGCCGTCCACCATCGAAATGAAGCTGGCTTCCTCGCCGTCGAGGAATTCCTCGATCACCACACGTGCACCGGCATCGCCGAACGCGTTGCCGGAGAGCATGTCACGCACCGCGTCTTCGGCTTCGGCCAGGGTCATTGCGACGATCACGCCCTTGCCGGCGGCCAGGCCATCGGCCTTGACCACGATCGGTGCGCCCTTCTCGCGGATGTAGGCCAGGGCGGCGTCCACGTCGGTGTGCACGGCGTAGAACGCGGTGGGGATGTTGTGGCGGGCCAGGAAGTCCTTGGCGTAGGCCTTGCTGCCTTCCAGCTGCGCGGCAGCGGCGGTCGGCCCGAAGATGCGCAGGCCGGCGGCGCGGAAGCGGTCGACCACGCCGGCCACCAGCGGTACTTCCGGGCCGACCACGGTCAGCGCCACGCCTTCGGCCTGGGCCAGCGCCAGCAGGCCGTCGATATCGGCAACCTTGACCGCCACGTTGCGGCACTTGTCTTCGCTGGCGGTGCCGGCGTTGCCGGGCGCCACGATCACTTCGGTGACACGGGAGGACTGGGCCAGCTTCCATGCCAGGGCGTGTTCGCGGCCGCCAGAGCCGATGACAAGTACGTTCATCACGAGATTCCAGATTGCGTGGGAAGGGAAGATCGATATCCCCGGCGGCGCGCGTGGTTCACTCGCAGCCTTCGCGTCGCAGCGATTCGGGGAAGGAATAGGCCCAGGTCTTCGGGTCCAGGGTGAAGCGGTGCTGCTGCCGGACCTGCTTGCCGCCACAGGTGGTTCCGGTTTCTTCGATCAGCAGCGGCCAGACCCGCGCGCTGCGGTCGCTGTCGTCGAAACGCAGTGCGAAATCGATGCTGAAACGGCGGGTGCGGCAGTCGTTGGCCGTGTCGGGGTCGGTGCTGGCGTCGCACTCGTACTGGGCGTCATTGTCGATATGGCTGCGCACGCTGCCACTGGCCACCAGGCCGTTCGGGCCCGGCAGGATCAGCGACTGCGAGAGCAGCGAGAAACCCTGCCCGAACCAGCCGTCCTCGACGCGGAAACCATAGAAGTCACTGCCGGCGCGGATGATGCTGGCGGTGCCGGGCTGGCCGCCGCTACCAAAGCGCTCGCCGGTCAGTTCGCTGGTCACCTCGAAGCCATCGCCCTTGGGGCGCAGCACGAAGAACTCGATCGTTCCCGGGTCGATGTGCGCGCCATCGACCAGCGCACCGCACACGGCCAACAACTGCTGCCAGCTGTCTCCGCTCACCACCGGTTGTTCCGCGCAGACCTGCCAGTCCACCGCATGGGTGTCGCCATCGTCGGTCCAGCTGCCGCGCCATTCAGCGGAGAGCTTGGCGTTGCTGCCGTAGCGCTGGACCAGGAAAGCCTGCAGTCGTGCGGTGCGGCTGACATGCTGCGCCGGTGAGGCGGGGGTCACTGCAGGCGCATCCACCTTCGGCGCCACGCTGGGCTCGCCGGCAGGCTTGCAGCCCGCCAGCATGGCCGCACCCGCGAGGGCGAGGGCGGCCAGCGATTTCATTGAAACTGTGGACATCCGTGTCGCTCCAGGATCAATGGCGGAAGTGGCGCACGCCGGTGAACACCATGGCCAGGCCATGTTCGTCGGCGGCGGCGATCACTTCGGCATCGCGCATCGAACCGCCCGGCTGGATGACCGCCTTGATGCCGGCGGCGGCAGCGGCATCGATGCCGTCGCGGAACGGGAAGAACGCATCGGAGGCCATCACCGAACCTTCGACCACCAGGTTCGCGTCGGCGGCCTTGATGCCGGCGATGCGGGCCGAGTAAACGCGGCTCATCTGGCCGGCACCGACACCGATGGTGCGGTTGTCCTTGGCATAGACGATCGCGTTGGACTTCACGAACTTGGCCACCTTCCAGGCGAACAGCAGGTCGGTGAACTGCTTGTCGGTCGGCGCCAGCTTGCTGACCACCTTCAGTTCGTCGCGGGTCATGCCGCGGTTGTCCGAGGACTGCAGCAGCAGGCCCGAGCCGACGCGCTTGCTGTCGAAGTTGTTCAGGCCATCGCCGTGCGGGATGCGCAGCACGCGCACGTTGGCCTTTTTCTGTGCGTATTCCAGCGCGGCCGGCTCGTAGTCCGGGGCAATCAGCACTTCCACGAACTGGCGGTCCAGGATCACCTTGGCAGTGGCGGCGTCCAGCGGCTTGTTGAAGGCGATGATGCCGCCGAAGGCGCTGGTCGGGTCGGTGGCGTAGGCCAGCTCGTAGGCGTCGCCGTTGCCGGCACCGACGGCCACGCCGCACGGGTTGGCGTGCTTGACGATGACGCAGGCCGGTGCATCGAACTGGCGCACGCATTCCCACGCCGCGTCGGCATCGGCCAGGTTGTTGTAGCTCAGTTCCTTGCCCTGCAGCTGCTGGAAGGTCGCCAGCGTGCCCGGCACCGGGTACAGGTCGCGGTAGAACGCGCCGCTCTGGTGCGGGTTCTCGCCGTAGCGCAGGTCCATCACCTTCACGAAGGTGGAGTTCATCTGCGCCGGGTACTCGGCACGTGCCGGTACGGCGGCGTCGGTGGCGGTGACCGCCGACAGGTAGTTGCTGATCGCGGCATCGTACTGGGCGACGCGGTTGAACGCGGCCACCGAGAACGCGAAGCGGGTGGCGGCCGACAGCTGGCCGTCGTTGGCGTCCAGCGAGGCCAGCAGCTCGGCGTACTGCGACGGGTCGGTGGCCACCGCCACGCGGGCGAAGTTCTTGGCTGCCGAACGCAGCATCGCCGGGCCGCCGATGTCGATGTTCTCGACCGCGTCGGCGAGGGTGCAGTCGGCCTTGGCGGTGACCGATTCGAACGGGTACAGGTTCAGCACCAGCAGGTCGATGGCGCCGATGCCGTGCTCGGCCATCACCGCATCATCCAGGCCGGAACGGCCCAGCAGGCCGCCGTGCACCATCGGGTGCAGGGTCTTGACCCGGCCGTCCATCATCTCCGGGAAACCGGTGACGTCGGCGACGTCCTTCACGGCCAGGCCCATGTCGCGAATGGCTTTTGCGGTGCCGCCGGTGGACAGCAGTTCCACGCCACGTGCGGCCAGCGCAGTGGCCAGCTCGACCAGGCCGGTCTTGTCGGAAACGGAGAGGAGGGCCCGGCGGACGGGCAACAGATCGGCAGTCATGGGACAGAATCGGCAGCGGAGCGGGGCCGATATTGTAGGCGGTGGGGGCCGGTGGCGGGTGCCGCAGGAGCAGATTCGCCGCGTTCAAGGCCGGCTTGACCGTGATGGGCACGATTGGCGGGCTTGTCAGCCATCGCCGGGCACGGCACGGTGCCGCCTGTCCCCCGTGTGCAGGATACCGCCCCATGACCGTCGCCAAGCGCCTGCAGGCCGCCCTCGATGCCGAAGGGGCGCTGCTGTTCCTGGCCCGCTATGTGCGCCACGCGCGTTGTGGCCAGGCCGCGGCCTGGTGCGCCTCGGCCGATGTACCGACGCTGCAGGCTGAAGCCGCCGAGCGCTGGGGTGAGCAGGCCGAGATCCTGTCCTGGGACGTGCAGCGCCGTGAACGCCGGCGCTGGCGGCGGCTGGAGTTCAAGGTCTACCTGGACGACGACAAGTGCTGGTATGGCGATGCCATCGCGCCCTACCGGCGCGCACCGAGCGTGGCCGAACTGCTGCAGGTGATGCATGCGCAGTACTGGCTGGACCCGTTCGAGCTGTATCTGTACGCCGATGGCCTGGATGAGGGCGCCATCGTGCTGCCCGCCGGCGGCATCATCCACTTCCAGCGCTCGCCCGGCGGTGTGTACCGGCTGCTGGCGCTGCAGGCGGGGTTCGCCGATGCTGGGGCGCGGGAGCGGGCCGTGCAGGCGGTGCGCAATGCCATGCAGCGCAGCCATGACGCGGTCTGGTTGCGCCGCCATATCGATCCGCAGCTGCCATGGCAGGACTGGCTGGGCCCGGCGGAACTTGCCGGTACCCGTATTTGATGGGGTAGGCTGTGGCCGCACTGCCAAGGACCAGCGGATACAGATCGTGTCGATCTATGCACTGAAAGGACGTTTCCAGGACCTGTTGCGTCCGGCCGTACGCGGCCTGCACCGTATGGGGATCACCGCCAACGCGGTGACCGTGGCCGCCGCCGTGGTTTCGCTGCTGGTGGCCGTTGCCGTGTGGTGCTGCGCGCCGGCCCAGCCCCTGCTGTACCTGCTGCTGCCGCTGTGGATGCTGCTGCGCATGGCGCTCAACGCGGTGGATGGCATGCTGGCCCGCGAGTTCGGCCAGCAGTCGCGGCTGGGCGCCTATCTGAACGAGCTGTGCGATGTGATTGCCGATGCGGCGCTGTACCTGAGCCTGCTCAGCGTGCCTGGGGTACGCCCGGAAACGCTGTGGCTGCTGGCCTGGACCGCGGCACTGAGCGAGTACGCCGGGGTGCTGGGGCTGATGGTCGGTGCCAGCCGCCGCTACGACGGCCCGATGGGCAAGAGCGACCGCGCGTTCGTGATCGGTGCGCTGGGCCTGCTGCTGGCGTGTGAGTGGGTTGGCGCGATGACGGTCACTGGCGTGGCCGCGGCCATGGCGGTGCTGTGCATGCTGACCATGATCAATCGCGTCCGTCGCGGACTGCGGGAAGCGGCGGTTTCGCCGGACTAATCAAGCAGATACAAGAAGACAATCAGGAGATTGCATGCGTCAGGCGCAGGAACGGGAATTCCACAGCTTCGACCAGGTACCGCTGTTCTACCGGTACTGGGCGGGCACCACTGCAACGCCGGCCACCAAGGCCATCGTGCTGCTGCACCGCGGCCACGAGCACTCCGGGCGGGTCACCCACCTGGTCGATGAGCTGGACCTGCCCGACACCGCCTTCTTCGCCTGGGATGCGCGCGGCAATGGCCGTTCGCCGGGTACGCGTGGCGATGCACCGGGCTTCCCGGCGCTGGTGCGTGACCTCGACAGCTTCATCGCCCACATCGGTGCCGAGCACGGTATCGCGGTGCAGGACATCGTGGTGATCGCACAGAGCGTGGGGGCGGTGGTCGCCGCCACCTGGGTGCACGACTATGCACCACGCCTGCGCGCGCTGGTGATGGCTTCGCCGGCGTTCAAGGTGAAGCTGTACGTGCCGTTCGCACGCCCGGGCCTGGCGCTGATGCAGAAGCTGCGCGGCAATTTCTTCGTCAACAGCTACGTCAAGCCGCAGTGGCTGACCCATGACCCGGCGCGGGTGGAAAGCTATCGTGCCGACCCGCTGATCACCCGGCCGATCTCGGTGCGCGTGCTGCTGGGCCTGTACGAGGCGGCCGACCGCATCGTGGCCGATGCGCAGGCGATCAGTGTACCGGTGCAGCTGCTGGTGTCCGGCTCGGATTTCGTCGTGCACCGTGGCCCGCAGGACCGCTTCTACGAGCGCCTGTCCAGCCCGATCAAGGAGCGTGTGCATCTGCCGGGCTTCTTCCACGACACGCTGGGCGAGCGCGATCGTGCACCAGCACTGGCGCGCATCCGCAGCTTCATCCAGGCGCGTTTTGCCGAGCCGCTGCGCGAGCTGTCACGGCGCGACGCGCACCGCCATGGGCCGACCTTCGAGGAATCGGAGATCCTGGCCTGGCCACCGGAGCGCAACAGCCTGGCCGACCTGCGCTGGCGCGTGGTACGTGGCGGCCTGCGTTTCGGCGGAACGTTGTCCGAAGGCATCGCGCTGGGCCTGCAGACCGGTTTCGATTCCGGCAGCACGCTGGACTACATCTATCGCGACGAAGCGCGTGGCAAGGGCCCGCTGGGTCGCATGGTCGACCGCAACTATCTGGATGCGATCGGCTGGCGTGGCATCCGCGTGCGTGGCCAGCACCTGCAGGAACTGCTGCGCGACGCTGCCCAGCGCCTGCGTGGGCAGGGCACGCCGGTGCACGTGCTGGACGTAGCTGCTGGCCATGGTCGCTACGTGCTGGAAGCGCTGGGGCAGGGCGAACAGCGCGCCGATCGCATCGTGCTGCGTGATTTCAGCGATCTGAACGTGGCTCAGGGCCAAGCGTTGATTGAGCGCCTGGGGGCGGCCGCTATTGCCCGCTTCGAACAGGGCGACGCGTTCGATCCGGCACAGCTGGCCAAGGTGGAACCCGCACCGACGCTGGCCGTGGTATCGGGCCTGTACGAACTGTTCCCCGACAACGATGCAGTGCTGCGCTCGCTGCAGGGTATTGCCGCGACGGTGCCGGTGGGCGGCTACCTGGCCTATACCGGCCAGCCCTGGCACCCGCAGCTGGAGTTCATCGCACGCGCACTGACCAGCCATCGTGGTGGCGCAGCGTGGGTGATGCGCCGCCGTACCCAGCAGGAAATGGACGAGCTGGTGCGCCTGGCCGGGTTCGAGAAGGTGGCGCAGCGTATCGACGACTTCGGCATTTTCACCGTGTCGCTGGCACGCCGGACCGCGTGATGGCGACGCTCGCCGCCACCCCGCTGGCCGCGGAGGGGCGCCCCTGGCGGCGCGCCCTGCTGTGGCTGGCCCTGCTGGGCCCGTTCTTCTTCGCCAGCTATGGCTTCGCCAACTGGATGGCGGGCCGCCATGCCGAACTGCCGGTGATGGCCTTCGGATGGGAAACGCAGATTCCGTTCGTGCCGTGGACGATCGTGCCGTACTGGTCGATCGATCTGTTCTACGCGATCTCGTTCTTCCTGTGCCGGCGTCGGCTGGAACTGGACCGGCACGCGCTGCGCCTGTTCAGTGCACAGCTGATCGCAGTGACCTGCTTCCTGCTGTGGCCGTTGCGCTTCAGCTTCGAGCGGCCGGAGATCGGCGGCGTGTTCGGTTGGTTGTTCGATGTGTTGCTGGGCTTCGACAAGCCGTTCAACCAGGCGCCATCGCTGCACATCGTGCTGCTCATCGTGCTGTGGGTGAAGTTCGCGCAGTACCTGCACGGGGTGTGGCGCTGGGTGCTGCATGTGTGGGCGCTGCTGATCGGCGTTTCGGTGCTGACCACGTTCCAGCATCATTTCATCGACATCCCGACCGGTCTTCTGGCTGGCTGGTTGTGCGTCTGGCTGTGGCCCGAGCAGGGCACACCACCGTTGCGTGCGTGGCGCACGACGCGGGATGCCAAGCGCTGGCGCCTGGCGGGGCTGTACCTGCTCGGGGCGGCGCTGCTGCTGGTGCCAGTGATCCTGCTGCGGGGTGTGGCGTTGTGGCTGCTGTGGCCGGTGGTATCGCTGCTGCTGGTGGCGCTGGCCTATGCCGGGCTGGGTACGGCGGTGTTCCAGAAGCGCGCCGACGGACGCCTGACCATGGCGTCACGCTGGCTGCTGGCGCCGTACCTGGGTGCGGCCTGGATCAATTCACGGTTGTGGACGCGCCGCGCACCGCAGCCGGTGCCGGTGATGGACGGTGTGTGGCTGGGGCGTATTCCCTGCGCTGCATTGCCGGCACCCTTGGTGGGCGTGGTCGATGCCTGTGCCGAGCTGTCCTGTGGTGCACCGGCCGCGGCGTACGCCAGCGTGCCGATGCTGGACCTGGTGGCGCCTGCGCCGGAGCAATTGCTCGAGGCTGCAGAGGTCATCGAGCGGCTGCGCGCGCACGGACCGCTGCTGGTGTGCTGCGCGCTGGGCTATTCGCGCAGCGCCGCCAGCGTAGCGACCTGGCTGCTGCGCAGTGGTCGCGCCGCCGACGCCGATGGTGCGGTGGCGATCGTGCGTGCTGCGCGTCCCGGCGTCGTGCTGGGCGTCGCGCATCTGCATGCCATCACTGCTGCAGCAGGCGCGCGCGCATGAGTACGGTTCCCGACCTGGCGACCATGCAGCTGCTGCTGCGGCAGGGCCGTTGGCCGGCCGGCCTGTCGCTGGGCCTGCTGCTGGTGGCGCTGCTGCTGCTCGGCACCGAGCCGGGCCTGGCGATGATTGCCGCCGGCCTGCTGCTGGCCAGCGCTGGGGCAGGGCTGGTGCAGGCGTATCACGCGTGGCGGGTTGGACTGGACGCGAGCCTGCTGCAGCTGCTGCGTGATGAAGGCCTGGAAGGGGAGGCTGCCGCGCGCCGCACCGACCAGCTGCTGCACGACAGCGGTCTGCGCCGCGCACCGCCCGATGCGCCGCTGCGCGGTTGGGACCTGCGCTGGGCCGGCATGCGCCGCCTGCTGCTGCGGCAGTACCTGCTGACAGGTGTGCAGGTAGTGCTGCTGGTGCTGGCCGTGGTGTGGCCGCAGACGTGAACGGGAGTAACCGATGTTCGCCGAACTGATTGCCCGCGCCTGCAGTGGCGCGATCCACGTAGTGACCGGTGCGCGCGCGCTGTGGATCGGCTGCGCGCCGTCCAGCGAGCGTCGCGTGTACTACGGCAACCATGCCAGCCATGGTGACTTCGTGCTGATCTGGTCGTCGATGCCACCGGCACTGCGGCGCCAGGTGCGCCCGGTGGCTGCAGCCGAGTACTGGCAGCGCGACGGCCTGCGCCGCTACCTGATCGATGCGGTGTTCAATGGTGTGCTGGTCGAGCGCGAGGCCGGCCATCGCCAGCAGGATCCACTGCAGGTACTGCGCGATGCGGTGGACGAAGACTGCTCGCTGATCCTGTTCCCGGAAGGCACCCGCAATGTAGGCGATGAACCGCTGCTGCCGTTCAAGAGTGGTATCTACCATCTGGCGCGGCAACGGCCGGAGCTGGAGTTCGTGCCGGTGTGGATCGACAACCTGAAGCGGGTGATGCCGAAGGGCCGGTTCCTGCCGCTGCCGCTGCTGTGCACGGCCACCTTCGGCACACCGCTGCGGCTGCAGGCCGATGAAGACAAGGCCGCGTTCCTGGCCCGCAGCCGGCAGGCGCTGCTGGACCTGGCGCCGAATGGAGGGCGCGCATGAGTTATCTGATGGAGGTGTCCGGTGACCTGGCCGCGCGCAGCGTGGGCCAGCAGACCGGCCTGCTGTTCGCTGGCGTGGGTGCGGTGCTGGTACTGGCCACGCTGGTGGCCGAGACCCTGCGCTGGCGTCAGCGCGGGCAGCCCAGCGCGGTCATCGCCAACCTGGTCTCGCGCATCCGCGCGTGGTGGGTGATGGCGATCGTGGTCGGGCTGGCGCTGTTCTTCGGCCGTGCCGGGGTGATCGTGCTGTTCGCGATCATCTCGCTGTTCGCGCTGCGCGAGTTCATCACCCTGGCGCCGACCCGTTCAGGCGACTACTACGCGCTGCTGGCCGCGTTCTACATCGTGCTGCCTTGGCAGTACTACCTGGTGTGGATCGACTGGTACGGCATGTACACGCTGCTGATCCCGGTCTATGCGTTCCTGTTCCTGCCGATCCTGTCGACCATCGGCGGTGACACCACCCACTACCTGGAGCGGACCGCGAAGGTGCAGTGGGGATTGATGATCTGCGTGTTCTGCATCTCGCACGTGCCGCTGCTGTTGAACCTGCATGTGCCCGGGCATGATCCGTCGCGCAACGTGCTGCTGTTCGCTTTCCTGGTGATCGTGGTGCAGTCCTCGGACGTGCTGCAGTACATCTGGGGCAAGTTGCTGGGCAGGCATCTGATCGCGCCCAAGCTGTCGCCGTCGAAGACGGTGGAGGGCTTCGTGGGCGGTGTGTTGAGCGCCAGTGCGCTGGGTGCGGCGCTGTGGTGGATCACCCCGTTCACGCCGTTGCAGGCGTTCGGCCTGTCGCTGCTGATCAACCTGATGGGGTTCTGGGGCGGCCTGGTGATGTCGGCAATCAAGCGCGATCGCGGCATCAAGGACTGGGGCCACATGATCGAGGGCCATGGCGGCATGCTCGACCGGCTGGACTCGGTGTGCTTTGCTGCGCCGGTGTTCTTCCACGTGGTGCGGTACTACTGGAAGGCGGGCGGCGGCGGCTGATTTCGTGGGGGCTTCATCCACGCATGGCGTGGAACTACGGGTTGTGCCGGCCGCTGGCCGGCAACGGCAACATCCTGCCATCGTTCATGGGGTTGCCGGCCGGCGGCCGGCACTACCCACGCGCGCGCTCAGGCGCTGATGCCGTATTCCTTCAGCTTCTTGCGCAGGGTGGCGCGGTGGATGCCCAGCATCGCGGCGGCACGGCTCTGGTTGCCTTCGCAATGGTTGAGCACTTCCACGAACAACGGGATTTCCATCTCGCGCAGCACGATCTCGTAGACATCGTCCGCGTCGCAGCCATCAAGGTCACGCAGGTAACGGCGCACGGACTGGGCGACATGTTCACGCAGCGGTGGCCGGGGAGCGCCACGACTGTTGTCAGGACGAGAAAGGACAGCGTTCAAGGGGGTTCCCGATTCGGTTGGCCCGTGCGCGCGAAGCGCGCGGCCGGATGAGGTGGTGGCGGTCAGTCTAGCGCGAGCGTGCCCGGCCTGCCATGACCGGGCGGCCACTTGCGGTCATAGGAAGTCGAAGGTGAATGCGACGGTGGATGCGGCGGGCTCCTGTACGCGGAAGGCGACGCGGGCGCTCTGTCCCGGTTCCAGCAGGGCTGCCGCGGGGTTCTCCCCCAGGTACTGCGCGGGCGTGAACACGCCACTGCCGATCACCCGGCCATCGGCATCGGACAATGACAACCGCAGGTCTGGCCATGCCTGTGCCCAGCGCGCATCGTTGCGGATGCTGGCCTGCACCTGCAGCACGCCGGCCTGGCCCGGCAGGGGGCGGATCTCGCGGCTGGTCATGGTGAACGCAGTGGGCTCGTGCCAAGCGGGCAGGCTGCAGCGCAGGACGCCGCACAGCGTGCCCAGCCATGCGCGGTTGCCGGCGTCGGCGGCCAGCCGCGTGCGGTCGGCCAGCACGCTCTGCAGGACCAGCAGCAGCGCCAGCGCGGCGACCAGCACCCAGTGCCAGCGCGGCGTTGGCAGGGCACGTGGGCGCGGGTTGCCGAGGAAACTGGGTGCATCGGTGGCAACCGTCGTTGCCGGTAGTACGACCGGTGCCGGTTCGATGGCCGCGGAGTCATCAACGATGACCATGTCATCGTCGTGTCGCATCTCCGCCGTCGGCGCATGTGCCAGATCAACGGGCTCGGTCGGCGCCTGCATTGCAGGCGCTGTGTGCTCAACGTCGTGCTGCGTGCGCGCATCGGTCGCAGGCGCAGCCTCACCCTCCGGCGTCGTGCGCAGGAAGGTGGCCAGGGGACGGCGCGGTGGGTTCGGCTCGGACATGCTCAGGGTGCGGGCTCGGATCCAGCGGTCATTCAACCACGATCAGGCGCGGCGCACGCCGGTGATGCGCATCCAGTCGCCATCCTGGGTGGCCTGCAGGTCGTCGAACCACGCGGCGTAGCGCTGCAGCAGCTCGCCTTCCTGGCCATGCAGGATGCCCGACAGAGCGATGCGGCCACCGGCAGCGACGCGCGCGGCCAGCAGTTCGGCCAGCGCATCCAGCGCCGAGGCCAGGATGTTGGCGACCACGATCGGGTAGGTCGCGACGGGTTCGTCCTGCGGCAGGTACACATGCATGCGCGCCTGCTCGCCGTTGCGCTCGGCGTTGTCGGCGGTGGCGACCAGAGCCTGCGGATCGTTGTCCACGCCGATGGCTTCAGCGGCACCCAGCTTCAGCGCGGCCAGCGCGAGGATGCCCGAACCGCAACCGAAGTCGAGCACGCGCTGGCCCTGCAGCACGCCGTCGACGGCCAACTGGTCGAGCCAGCGCAGGCACAGGGCCGTGGTCGGGTGGGTGCCCGAACCGAAGGCCAGGCCCGGGTCCAGCCGCACCACGGCAGCATCGGCGGCCTGTGCAGCTTCCGGCAGTTCATGGTTCCACGGCACGATCCAGGTGCGGCTGCCGAAATCCATCGGCTGGAACTGGTCCAGCCACGCGCGCTCCCAGTCTTCGTCCTCTACGGCGCGGAAGCTGCCGTTGCTCCAGTCCAGTTCCGGATCGAAGGCTTCCAGCGCGGCAAGCAGCAACAGGGCGTTGCTGTCGGCGGGGAACAGCGCGCTCAGCACCAGGGTGTCCCACAGCGGGGTCTCGCCCACACCCGGCTCGAGGATGGCCTGTTCGTTGCTGGTATCGGCTTCGGCATCGAGCAGGGTGACGGCCAGTGCGCCGACGTCCTCCAGCGCATTTTCATAGCGGGGCTGGGTGGCTTCGGTGCAACGCAGGGTCAGTTCCAGGAACGGCATGGCGGTGGGGGCAATCACGGGAAAGGGGGCCATGCTAGACCATCGGGGCGTCTCCGTATTGCCTGAGATGCTGCCCGGGGATGAACGGGGCCAGTTCAGACAGGTCTGCCGGGCCTTGCTAAACTCCGTGCTTTCCTGTGCGCCGTGAACGCTCACTGTTGCCGATGGCCTTGGCTCCGACCCTGAAAACCTGGTTGCTCGTGCTGCCGGCGGTGGCCGTGCTGGGCGTGGCCGGGTATCGGGCCAGCGGGCATGCCGGGGCGGTCACTGTGCCTTCGCCGGAACTGTCGACGGCACTGGCTGCCGGTGACAGCAACCCGCCGTTGCCGGTGATACCGGAAGCGCTGGCGCGTCGCCTGGCGGCGTTCGAGCGCGGCAATGCGCTGCCTTCGGGCCTGCCGCTGGACCTGCGCGCCGACATCGAGGATGCCACCGATCTCTACGCCTATGCGCAGCGCCTGCGCGTGCAGGCCGACGACGGCAACCACGAGGCGCGCTGGATGCTGAGCCGGGTCTATGACTACTGCGCGCAGTACGCCATCGATCCCGGTGGCTACCGCTTGGACAACAACGTGCTGGCCGGGTTGGGCCTGACCGCCGCACCGGCGATGGTGCAGGCGCGTGAGCGCGTGGCACAGCGCTGCGGTGGTTTCGTGCCGGGCGACAAGCTGGGGTCGGCCCTGGTGCTGGCTGAACGTCGCACGGCGGCCGCGCAGGGCAACCTGGCCGCGGAAGCATCCTTGTTCGCCGAAGGCGAGCCGCTGCAGGACAGCCCCGAGTACCGCCGTGACCTGGTCGAGCGGGTGCGCACTTCGCGTGATCCGGAAGCCTTCATGGCGATCGCGCCGGGCATGGGCGCGCGCGCGGCGGGGGACCGCGCACTCGATGGGCTGGTGGCCGGGGAGCAGCTCAGTGAACTGGCATGGCGGCTTGCGGCCTGCGAACTCGGTCTACCGTGTGGGGCCGACAGTGTGCTGGTCAACAGTTTTTGTGCGAATGGAGGGATCTGTTCGCAGGATGGGACGCAGGATTTCCGGGATTTTGTGTATGACGCTGCGGTTTCGCGGCAAGGTGCGGGGAAGATGAAGCAGTGGATCAAGCGATTGGTTGGAAAGAGGGACGGGCAATGAATTACCGTCGATTCCTGCATGGGGCCAAGTTCTGGTTCTGGGTGGCGCTGTTCGTGGCTTACTCGGCCGGTGCGGTCGGGCTGTTGATGATCGATACCTACGAAGATCGTTACCGGCATCTGTCGAAAGTGGAACTGACCACGGTGAAGGCGCAGGAAGACGTGCGCCGCGCGGGTGCCAGCCAGGTCGCCGCGGTCTATCGCGCGCAGAGTGGCATGCCGTTCGCCTCGTTGCCGGCCGGCAGCACTTTCCAGGTGGTGTGGCCCGATGGCTCGACCGAGACCATGGTGATCGTCGATCCGACCTCGCCCAATGGCGTGCGTCCGCTGGCGAACTCGCAGATTCCGGCCGAAGCTGCCGACAAGCGCTGAAGCGCCTGCCATAGAGCCGAGCCCACGCTCGGCGCTACAGCAACAGAAAAGGGCGGGGAATTCCCCGCCCTTTTCATGTCCAGCACCTGCTGCCGATCAGGTCAACGCGATCGGCTTGTTCTTGCGCTCGGCAAGGCGCTTTTCCAGGTAGTGGATGTTCTGGCCACCGGCCTGGAAGCCCTTGTCGCGCATGATCCGCTGCTGCAGTGCGACGTTGGTCTTGATGCCATCAACCACCATTTCGCTCAGCGCCACCTGCATGCGGGCGATGGCGGTTTCGCGGTCCGGGCCGTGCACGATCAGCTTGCCGATCATCGAGTCGTAGTTCGACGGCACGCGGTAGCCACTGTAGATGTGGGTATCCACGCGCACGCCAGGGCCACCCGGCGGATGGAAGCCGGTGATGGTGCCCGGGCTCGGCACGAAGGTTTCAGCGTCCTCGGCGTTGATGCGGCACTCGATCGCATGACCGTTCAGCACCACGTCGCTCTGCTTGATCGACAGCTTCTGGCCGGCGGCGATCTTCAGCTGCTCGGCCACCAGGTCGATGCCGGTGACCATTTCGGTGACCGGGTGCTCCACCTGGATGCGGGTGTTCATTTCGATGAAGTAGAAGCGGCCGTCCTCGTAGAGGAACTCGAACGTGCCGGCGCCGCGGTAGCCGATGCGGATGCAGGCTTCCACGCACACCTTGCCGATCTGCTCGCGCTGTTCGGCGGTGATGCCCGGTGCCGGTGCTTCTTCCACCACCTTCTGGTGGCGGCGCTGCATCGAGCAGTCGCGCTCACCCAGATGGATGGCGTTGCCCTGGCCGTCGGCCAGCACCTGGATCTCCACGTGGCGCGGATTTTCCAGGAACTTCTCCATGTAGACCTCGCCATTGCCGAACGCGGCCTTGGCCTCGCTCTTGGTGGTTTCGATCGAGGTCTTCAGCGAGGCTTCGGCGTGCACCACGCGCATGCCACGGCCACCGCCGCCACCGGCCGCCTTGATGATGACCGGGTAGCCGATCTCACGGGCGATCTTGGTGTTGGCGACGATGTCTTCGCCCAGCGGGCCGCCCGAACCGGGTACGCACGGCACGCCGGCGGACTTCATCGCGCGGATGGCTTCGACCTTGTCGCCCATCATGCGGATGGTGTCGGCCTTGGGGCCGATGAAGATGAAGCCGGATTCCTCCACGCGCTCGGCGAAGTCGGCGTTCTCCGACAGGAAGCCGTAGCCCGGGTGGATGGCCTGGGCGTCAGTGACTTCAGCGGCGGCGATCAGTGCCGGAATGTTGAGGTAGCTCTGCGGCGACGGTGCCGGGCCGATGCAGACCGACTCGTCGGCCATGGCCACGTGCTTGAGGTTGCGGTCGACCGTGGAGTGCACGGCCACCGTGCGGATGCCGAGGGTGTGGCACGCGCGCAGGATGCGCAGCGCGATCTCCCCTCGGTTGGCAATGACGACTTTGTCGAGCATGGCGTGCCCCTCAGCCGATCACGAACAGCGGCTGGTCGAACTCCACCGGCTGGCCGTTCTCACCGAGGATGGCGACGATGGTGCCGGACTTGTCGGCTTCGATCGGGTTGAACATCTTCATCGCTTCGATGATGGCCAGGGTCTCGCCTTCCTTGACCTGCTGGCCAACGGTGACGAAGGCGGGCTTGTCCGGGGCGGACGACGCGTAGAAGGTGCCGACCATCGGCGAGCGCAGCACGTGGCCTTCCGGCAGCGCCGGGCCCGGCTTGGCGGTGCCGCCGGTGGAGGCTTCGGTCGGCGACTGCATCGGCATCGCCTGCGGTGCCGGAGCGGCCGGAGCGGCGTACACCGGGGCCGCAATCGGGGCGGCATAGCCGGCCACCGGGGCACGCGACAGGCGCACCGACTCTTCGCCTTCCTTGATTTCGATTTCAGCCAGGTTCGACTCTTCCAGCAGGTCGATCAGCTTCTTGATTTTGCGCAGATCCATGAGGGCCTCTTTGGTTTCTATCTAGGTGAGGAGAGCGCCGTGGGCGCCCGGGTCGACAATCAGGTGGCGGATACCCGCAGCAGCGCCGCGTCCATCGCGTAGCGGTAGCTGTCGGCACCGAAGCCGCACACCACTCCCACCGCCTTGTCACTGAAGTAGCTGTGCTGGCGGAACGGTTCGCGGGTATGCGGGTTGGACAGGTGGATCTCGATGAACGGCACCGCCACCGCTGCCAGCGCATCGCGCAGGGCAACCGAGGTGTGGGTGAAGGCGGCGGGGTTGATCAGGATGAAAGCGGTTCCGTCGTTGCGTGCGGCCTGCACGCGGTCCACCAGCACGTGCTCGGCATTGGACTGCAGGCTCTCCACCGCGTGCCCGGCGGCCGATGCCTGGCTGGCCAGGGCCTGGTCGATGTCGGCCAGCGTGGTGTGGCCGTAGACCTCCGGCTCGCGGGTGCCGAGCAGGTTGAGGTTGGGGCCGTGCAGGACCAGCAGCTTCGCCATGGGATCCGGAAGACGGGAAAGGGCGGCAGTCTGGCGGAACCGGTGGATGCTGTCCAGTTCGGCGAAGTTTGCAGCGTTTCAATCGAACGTTTGAAATCTACCGGAGCGCTTGTGGCCGTATGGCGGGCGCTGGATCAAGGCGCGCTGAACGCCTTGCAGGCCGGGGATGCATGCACGTAGGCCGACGATGGCGGCAGGCCGGGCGATGGCGGCTGCCGCCATGGGCCGTGATGCCGTGGATCCAGGCCATGCGTGGATGGCGGAGTTCGGTGCGCAGCGAGCGACGCACCCACCACGAAGCCTTCTGGTATCGGGCCGCTCAGGTCTCCAGCGGCACCGTCGGTACCACGTTCGGGAACACCTCCTCCAGCGGCTCCCGTTCCCCGGGCTTCGGCGCCGGCCAGTTGTAGGCATTGACCGGCTGCGCCCGGTTCACCCACAACGCGTAATACAGATGGTCGGCGCGGCCATCACCGGTATTGGGGTGGATCAGGATGGTCAGGCCCAGGCTGTTGAGCTGCAGCCAGGGCACCAGCACCGGCAGCAGGTCGTTGGTGAAGCCGAAATAGAACGAGGGCGTGACGTGCGGTCCACGGGGCTCCAGGTTCCAGTTGCCCAGCTCCACCGGGAAACGCTCGGCGGCCCAGCGCCGCAGCAGGGCCGCCTTCTCGAAGCTGTCCTCGTCGAAATAGATATGCGCGTGGTAGCTCTTGATGTCGGTGTACGCGCGCGGGGCGCTGGGTAGCGTGGCTTCGCCGGGACGCACACTGGCCGGGCGCGGGGTCGGTTCGCTGGCCGTGGCCTGGCCCCAGGGGCTGCTGCCCTTCACCGGCGGCGGGACGATGGCGCGGAAGCCCGGGCGCCCGGGTTCGGTGGTGTTCACCGTACTGTCGCCGCGCGGGGCTGCGGTGGCGGTCGACGCGCTGGCCAGCCCACCGGCGGCCAGTCCGGCCGAGGCGATCAGGCGCCGGCGCGTGGGTGAGAGCAGGTCGGCCCAGTGGGCGTCATCGTCGCCGGCGTCGACGAGGGTCTGCGGGTCCGGGTGCATGGAGGGCTCCGTGGCGGCATCGTGTGGGCAGGCAAGCACGCTCGGGCACCTGCATCCACAGCGTCCAATAAGCAGGCGGCATCACCTCATGCAGGTTCGACCTGGTCGTCATTGAGCGCGGCTGCGGGGCGGGCTAGGGTGCAGGTCTTTCGCCCCGGAGCTCGCCATGACCTCGCCCGATGCCGATACCCAACGCAAGCGCGCGGCCTTCCGCCAGCTGCATGCAGCTGGGTGCTTCGTACTGCCCAATCCGTGGGACGTGGGCAGTGCCCGCTACCTGCAGCGGCAGGGCTTCCAGACACTGGCCACGACCAGTGCCGGCTGCGCCTGGAGTGAAGGGCGGCCGGACGGAGCGGTTTCGCTGCAGGCCACGCTGGACCATCTGCGCCTGATGGCGGCAGCGACGCCGCTGCCGTTGAACGCCGATTTCGGCGATGGCTTCGGTGATACGCCGCAGGCGGTGCAGGAGGCGGTGGCGGCGGCGATCGACACCGGCATCGCGGCATTGTCGATCGAGGATGCCAGCGGCGTCGCCGATGCACCGCTGCGTTCGATCGATCAGGCGGTCGAGCGCCTGCGCGCTGCCCGTGCAGCCATCGACCGCGCGGGTGGCGACGTGCTGCTGGTCGGCCGTGCCGAGAACTTCTTCGTCGGCGTGCCGGATCTGCAGGACACCCTGCAGCGCCTGCGCGCCTATGCCGAGGCAGGTGCCGATGTGCTGTATGCGCCGGGCATCAACACACGCGAGCAGATCAGCGCGGTGGTCGCCGCTGCGGGATCGAAGCCGGTGAACCTATTGGTCGGTGGACCGACACCGCTGAGCCTGCAGGACATCGCCGCACTCGGCGTGCGCCGGGTCAGCCTGGGCGGTGCGCTGGCGCGTGCGGCGTGGGGTGGGCTGATGCAGGCGACCCAGCCGATCGTGCAGGACGGACGCTTCGATGGCCTGCAGCAGGCGGCCTCGGGTGCGGCGCTGAACGCGCTGTTCCATTGACGGAAACCTCGGTGCGGACTCTGACCAGCAGGGACAGTAGATCCACGCCATGCGTGGATGGATGCGCCTACGCCTACAGCGCTTCCGTCTCACTCTCCGGCAGGACCACGCCCGGTTCCAGGTCGGGCAGCAGCTGCTGCAACAGCCCGGGGTTGTCTGGCAGCGCGGCGCCATCCAGATAGCGCCATTGCGTGGTACCGACGCGCCGCACAGCGACCATGAATGACGTGCTGCGCATCGGCGCTTCGCGCACGCGCAGCAGTGACTGGCGCGGTACGAAGCAGACTTCCTCGTCACCGGCCGCATAGGTGCGGCCCGGCACGCCCGCTTCGTCGCTGATGATGGTGACGCCGGCCTTGCGCAGTTCCTTTACCGTGTCGCGGGTCATCCGTGCATAGGCCTCATCACCGCCGGCCAGCTGCTTCAGGCTGGGATGGGTGCGCGCGATGATCAGCTCGGTATCGCCACGAGCGAAGGCGTCCATCATCGCCTGCACCTCCTTGCGCAATGTGGCTGAGTCTTCCGGGCTGAGTTCACCGGCCAACGCTGGCGCAACGGCCATTGCCATCGGCAGGGCCAGCAGAAGGGCAAGCAGGTATCGGTGCATCGTCGGGTATCTCAGCGGGAACCGGCGCACTATACGGTGGATGCGGAAACAGCGTCCCACGCATGGCGCTGGTGCCCCGGGCGTCACTACTTACTATTAGTAGTTAGTGAATTCCGGACATCCCCCATGCACACCCTCATCGTTGCCGCCCATCCTGAATCCGCCGCGTTGACCCATGCCATCGCCAGGCGCATCGGCGAAGCCATCACCGCAACGGATGCCGCCAACACCGTGACCCTCGCCGATCTGATGGCCGAAGGCTTCGATCCGCGCTTCAACACGCACGACCAGGCGCTGTTCCGTGGCACCGGCGCACCTCCAGCCGACGTTGCCGCCGAGCAGGCGCGGCTGGATGCTGCCGACACGCTGGTACTGGTCTATCCGCTGTACTGGTGGTCGTTCCCCGCACTGCTGAAGGGCTGGATCGATCGCGTGTTCACCCAGGGCTGGGCCTACCAGGACGGTGCCGACGGCAAGGTGCAGAAGAAGCTGCAGCGGTTGCGCGTGCACCTGGTCGGCATCGGTGGGGCCGGCGCGGACATGATCGAACGGCGCGGCTACGGCGCGGCGATGAAGACCCAGATCGACATGGGCATCTTCGACTACTGCGGCGCGCGCGTGCTGTCGTCCGAACTGCTGCTGGATGCGGATTCCGGTGCGGCCGAGGTGCATCTGCAGTCGGCAGAGTCGATCGGACGTAAAATCGGTACTCCGATGCGCTGACCGCCGTGCCCTGCCGATGCCTGCCAATGCCGCTCCCACGCGCCGCCGATTGACCCGTGAGCAACGCGGCCGCCAGTTGCTGGATGTGGCCTGGGCGCTGGTCGGCGACGAAGGCACCGACGCGCTGACGCTGGGGCGGCTGGCCGAGGCTGCGGGCGTGACCAAGCCGGTGGCCTACGATCACTTCGTGACCCGCAATGGGCTGCTGGCCGCGCTCTACGATGACTACGACGGCCGCCAGACGCGGGTCTTCAACGAGCGCATCGGCCGCGCCCGGGCGCAGTTGGCCGATCGTGCGGCGGCCATCGCCTCCGGCTACATCGACTGCATCCTCAGCCAGGGCAGTGAAGTGCAGGGCATCCTTGCCGCGCTGGTCGGTGCACCTGAACTGCACGAGGTGCGGCGGCGCTACCAGCAGGATTTCATCGACAACTGCGACACCTGGCTGGGCCCGTTTGCTGCCGACGGCACGGTGCCACTGGCCGGGCGCTGGGCGATTCTCGGTGCGGCCGAAGCCCTGTCCGAAGCCGTAGCAGCAGGCGCGCTGGACAAGGCCGCAGCCGAAGCCGAGCTGCAGCGGCTGATCGTGGCAACGGTCAAGCGACGCTGAGCCGCTCAGGCGTCGGCGGTGCTGTCGGCCAGCGCCGCAAACCCGGCGGCCAGCCGTTCGCGCACAAGGGCATCGCGTGCGTCGCGGCTTTCAGAACCCAGCACCACGGTGATCAGGCGTACCGGCTGATCCCGCCCGGGCACTGCCCGGCATGCGGTGGCGGCCAGGCAGAAGCCTGCGGCCTGGGTGTAGCCGGTCTTCAAGCCATCCACGCCGTCATCACCGAGCAGCGCGTTCTGGTTGTTGCGGCCGAAGCTGCCATGCGCGAACGCGCGCTGCGCGGTGATTGCCAGTATCTGCGGATGGTCATTCAGCAGGCAGGCGGCGAGTACTGCCATGTCGCGCGCGCTGGAAGCATGGTGCGGGGTGGTGATGCCGGACACGCTGGCGAACCAGCTGCTGCGCAGGCCGAGCTGGCGTGCGTGCCGGTTCATGCGGTCCAGGAACGCAGGCTGTGATCCGTCCAGATGGCGCGCGATGGCCAGCGCCGCGTCATTGCCGGAGACGATCATCAGTCCTTCCAGCAGGCGCGCGAGGGTGACTGTTTCACCGGGCACCAGGCCCATGCGCGTTTCATCATCGGCCACCGCCTGCACATCCTCGGCGGCGATGGTGACCGCTTCGTCCCACGCGCCTCCGTTCTCTTCGACGCATTCGTACGCCGCATAGGCGGTCATCAGCTTGGTCAGCGAGGCCGGTTGCCGCGCGATGTCCGCGTTGTGCTGATGGACCACCGCGAAAGTTGCCGCATCGAGGGTGATCGAGGACAACGGCGCGCGCTCAGTAGCAGGAGACGGCATGGATGGGCCGATGGAGGAGGGCCTGCAGGATAGCCCGCGGCGGCTGCATGAAGCTGCAATATTGAAACGATATAACGTACCGTCATTGTGGGCCGCCGTTGGCCCGACGGGACATCCGATGACTGCACGCATGCCACGCCGTTGGCTCCATTCCTCGCTGCTGCTTGCGTTGGCTACGCTGGGTGGCTGCCAGCCCAACCTACGCGCCGAGGCTGTTGCTTCCGGCCCAGCGCGCCCGCACAACGTGATCGTGATGATCAACGACGGTGCCGGTTGGGGCACCTGGGACGCCGCCGCCTACTGGCAATACGGCAGCCGCGAAGGGGCGCCGTATGCGGATTTTCCGCAGCGCCTGGCGGTGACCACCTTCCCGTTGAACGCCAGCAGCCAGCCGACCCGCGACAACGCGCAGACCCTGGGCTACGACGCGGGAAAGGCCTGGGACGGCGAACCGGTACCGGCGCAGGACCTGCCATTCGTCGGCTACCAGTACCTGGCCGCAGTCGCCACCGACAGTGCTGCGGCCGGTACGGCGTTGTCCTCGGGCATCAAGACCTACAACAACGCCATCAATTACAACAACGATGGCAATCCGGTCGAGTTCAACACGCTGCGCGCCAAGCGGCTGGGCATGGCGACCGGTGTGGTGACTTCGGTACCGTTCGCGCATGCCACGCCGGCCGCGTTCGCGGCGCAGAACGAATCGCGCAACAACTATCACGCGATCGCGCACCAGATGCTGGCGCAGGGCCACATGGACCTGGTGATGGGCACCGGCGGTCCCGGCTACAGCGTTGATGGTCGCGCCTGTGATGAGAGTGCCGGCGCGGCCAAGGCCGAGGGCTGCGCGAACCCGTGGGAATGGGTGTCGCAGCAGGATTGGCAGCAGCTGGAAGCGGGCAGCACCATTGCCGGCAATCCGTCGGGGCCGTGGCGCCTGATCCGCAGCAAGGAGGCGTTCGCCGCGCTGGCGCAGGGACGACTGCCGGCCGACCGGCCGCTGATCGGCGTGCCGCGCGTGGCCAACACGCTGCAGCAGGCGCGCCAGCTGCAGGTGCTGGGCAAGGATGCGGCCACGCCTTCCGGTGTGAGGAAGATCGACAGCGTGCCCGATCTTGCGACCATGACCCGTGGCGCGCTGCTGTTCCTGCAGCAGCGTTCGTCCAACGGCCTGTTCCTGATGGTGGAAGGCGGCGCCACCGACTGGGCCGCCCATACCAGTGCCTGCGGCACTGAATGGCACTACGGCCAATGCAGCGACCAGCCGCAGTACGGCCGGCTGATCGAGGAAACCGTGGAGTTCAACGACGCGGTGGCGGCGGTGGTCGACTGGATCGAGCGCAACGGTGGCTGGGAACGCAACCTGTTGATCGTCACCACCGACCACGACAACAGCATGCCGATGGGCCCGGATGCACAGAACGTTGCCTTCGAGCCGGTACGCAACAACGGCCGTGGACGCATGCCGGGGATGAGCTTCCGCCCGACCGGCAACCATTCCAATGCGCTGGTGCCGTTGTGGGCCAAGGGCGCGGGCGCGGAGCTGCTGGGCCAGCGCGTGCGGGGCGTCGATGCCGGTTACCGCCAGCATGTGCGCTGGAACGACGGCAGCTACATCGACAACACCGATGTGGCTGCGGCGGTGCAGGAGGCACTGCAGCGTTAAGGGTGCGCGGGGCGCTGGCTGGCAGCTGCAGGTTTCCCGGTCGACGAGGTTGCCGGCCAGCGGCCGGCACTACCGGGGATGGTGCTGGGCGGCGGAGACGGGCTGGCAAGCTGGCGTGCCAGCTCGGCGCTGGCCACGTGGCCGTGCAGGAACAACAAGCCGCTGAAGATGTTCATGAGCGTGCCTCCACTTGAGTGGATTGCACGATACGGGCAGCATGGACGGGCAAAAAGCGACATTTCCGCAAGGTGGCCTTGAGAGGAATTCAAGCCTGATGTCCCGCCCTCCACTCCATGCCCTGCAGGGCTTCGTGGCTGCCGCCCGGCTCGGCAACCTGTCGCGTGCCGCCGCGTCGATGAATGTGACTGTCAGCGCGCTCAGCCACCAGATGCGGCAGCTGGAAGAGCGCCTTGGCCAACCGTTGCTGATCCGCCAGGCGCGTGGTGTCACCCTCACCCTGGAAGGGCAGCGCCTGCTCGACCAGGTCGGACCGCACCTGGATGCGATCAACGAAGCCTTCCAACCCTATGCGGCACGCGCCGAGCACGTGCTGACGATCAGTGCGGTGCCGTCGATGGCCTCGGCCTGGCTGGTGCCGCGCCTGGGCCACTTCGTGGCCGCGCACCCGCAGATCGAGATCAACCTGCAGTCGAGTGAACGCCTGGTCGATTTCGAGCGGCAGCGCCAGTTCGACGCCGCGCTGCGGCTGGGCACCGGGCAGTGGCCCGGGCTGGTGGTGGAACCGCTGTTCGACGAGTGGCTGCTGCCGATGGCCAGCCCGGCACTGATCGAACGCATGGGGGGCATCGACCGTGTACCGCTGACCCAGTGGCCGCTGCTCGGTGATCCCGACGGCGCGTGGGGCGCCTGGTTCGCCTTGAGTGGGCAGAGTCCGCCACCGCGCTTCGTGGCGGTGCTGGATGATTCGGAGGCACACCACCGTGCGGCGCTGGACGGGGTAGGCGTAGCGCTCGGGCGGGTGACGCGGGCACGCCTGCTGCTGGAATCCGGCCAGCTGGTCGCGCTGTCCAGCCTGCGCCTGAAAACCGCCTGGCCGCATTGGCTGGTGTACCCGCAGCGCTCGGCCAGCCATCGTGGCTTCCTCGCGTTCCGCGACTGGCTGCATGCGCAGGCCGCCGAGCACGTGCGGCACATGGCAGCGCAGGGGCCGCCCGGCTAGACAGGTGCACCGGCCTGTCCGGGCACTGTCATCAGGGCGTGGCCGGGTGCGGCGATGCTGGGCACCTCCGCTCAACACCCCCTGCCGCCATGCGCTACCGCCTCGTCGTCCTTGATATCGCCGGAACCACCGTTGCCGACCCGGGGCTGGTCGCCCATGCCTTCGCCGAAGCGATGGCCGCCGCCGGCCGGGCCATCGAGGTGGAGGACGTGCGCCCGTTGATGGGCTACCCCAAGCCGCAGGCGATCGCGCGGCTGTTGGGGACCGCGGTGGACGACCCGCGTGTGGCACCGATCCACACCGACTTCGTGGCGCGCATGCTCGAGTGCTATCGCCATGCACCGGGCATTGCGCCGCTGCCGGGCGCCGAGGCGTTGTTCGACACGCTGCGCGTACACGGGATCCGTATTGGCCTGGACACCGGCTTCTCGCGCGACATCGCCGAGGTGATCATCGAGCGGCTCGGTTGGCAGGATCGCATCGATGCGCTGGTGGCCAGCGACGAGGTGCCGGCGGGTCGCCCCGCACCGCACATGATCCAGGCGTTGATGCAGTGCACCGGCGTGGATGATGCCGCCGCCGTGGTGAAGGTGGGCGATACCGAAGTCGACATCAACGAAGGCCGCAATGCCGGCGTCGGCCTGAACGTGGCGGTCACCACCGGCGCGTTCACCCGCGCCGAGCTGTTGCCGCATGGCCCGGACCACATCATCGACCACCTCGACCGCCTGCCGGCACTGCTCGGGCTGGTACCTTCCGGCACGGTTGCCGCTGCATGAGCAGGCCCTCGCTGCGGGCGCGGCTGCACGGGCATCCGCTGGCATTGACGGTGTTCGCCGGCAGTGCCGCGCTGTCCACCTATGCGTGCATGTATGCCTTCCGCAAACCGTTTGCCGCCGCGTCGTTCGATGGCCAGCACCTGTTCGGCGCCGACTACAAGGTGTGGCTGGTGGTGGCGCAGGTGCTGGGCTACATGTGCAGCAAGTTCATCGGCGTGCGGGTGATCGGCGAACTGCGCGCCGAGCGCCGCGCCAGCCTGCTGCTGGGCCTGATCGGCATGTCCTGGCTGGCCCTGCTTGGCTTCGCACTTGTGCCGGCGCCCTGGAACATCCCGTTCCTGTTCCTCAACGGCCTGCCGCTGGGCATGGTCTGGGGCCTGGTGTTCAGCTACCTGGAAGGGCGACGGACCACCGAAGCGATGGGCGCGATCCTCGCCTCCAGCTTCATCATGGCGTCCGGCGTGGTGAAGTCGGTCGGCAAATGGCTGCTGCTGCAGGGGGTGAGCGAGTTCTGGATGCCGTTCCTGTGCGGCTTGCTGTTCCTGCCGCTGCTGCTGGTGTCGGTACGCATGCTGGAACGCATTCCCGCTCCGGATGCCGCCGACCTGCGCGAGCGCTCGCCGCGGTTACCGATGGACCGCGCGCAGCGTCGTGCCTTCGTGCGCCGCTTCCTGCCGGGGCTGGCGCTGATGATCCTGTGCTACGTGTGCCTGACCGTAGTCCGCGATTTCCGCGACAGCTTTGAAGCCGAGCTGTTCCGCGAGCTGGGCTACGGTGGCAGTGCCGGTGTCTTTGCCGCCATCGAAACGCCGGTGGCGTTCGCGGTGCTGGCGCTGACCGCCGGCCTGACCTGGTTCCGCAACAACCTCAACGGCCTGATGGCGTTGCACGCGCTGATGTTCATTGGCCTGGCCACTGCAGGACTGAGCACGCTGGCATTCCGCGAAGGCATGCTGCATCCGCTGGCGTGGCTGGGCCTGGTGGGCTTCGGCCTGTACCTGGCCTACGTGCCGTTCAACTGCGTGTTCTTCGAACGCCTGATCGCCACCTTCAAGATCGCCGGCAACGTCGGCTTCGTGATGTACCTGGCCGATGCGTTCGGCTACCTGGGCAGTGTGCTGGTCCTGCTTGGCCACGAATTCTCCGGCCTGCAGCTGTCGTGGGTGCGCTTCTTCTCCAGTGCGGTCATCCATCTGTCGCTGCTGGGCGGTGCCTGCCTGCTGTTGTCCCTGCTGTACTTCCACCACAAGGCCCTGCGCCTGGCCCGCATGCCGGCACTCGCCTCCGTCTGAGTCCATCCCCCATGAAGAACACAACCGCCCTCGTGGTCGGTGCCGGCATCGTCGGCCTGGCCGTGGCCCGTGCGCTGGCCGTACGTGGCTGCAAGGTCACCGTGCTGGAGCGCCATGAACGCGCTGTCGGCGCTTCCATCCGCAACTTCGGCATGGTCTGGCCGATCGGCGTGCCGAATGGCCCGCTGTATGAGCGCGCGCTGCGCTCACGGCAGATCTGGCAGGAGCTGATCGATGTCGCCGGCCTCTGGCATGACCCCAGTGGCTCATTGCACGTTGCCCACGCCGACGACGAATGGGCCGTGCTGCAGCAGTACGCGGCAGCCAACGCGCCGCTGCGCCCATGCCGCCTGCTGGATCGGGATGCGGCACTGGCGAAGTCACCGGCGCTGGTCGCGCGGGAGCTGCGCGGCGCGCTGTTCAATGCCGATGAGCTGGTGGTCGATCCGCGCCAGGCGATTCGCGCGCTGCCGGACGTGCTGCATGAACAGCACGGTGTGCAGTTCCATTGGCGCACGCCGGTGACGGCGGTGGAGAGCGGTCGGGCGTGGTCCGGCAGCCGCCTGTTCGAGGCCGACCAGGTGTTCGTCTGCAGCGGTCCGGAATTCGAACAGCTGTATCCGGAGCTGTACGCGGCGGCGCCGCTGACCCGCTGCAAGCTGCAGATGCTGCGGCTGGCCGCACAGCCTTCCGGGTTCCACCTGGGCGCTGCCCTCTGTGGCGGCCTGTCGCTGGTGCATTACGCCGGATTCCGCGAGGCCGCCGATGTCGCACCGTTGCAGGCGCGCTACCAGGCCGAGCATGCCGACCTGATCGAGCTCGGCATCCACGTGATGGCCGCACAGAACGGCCTCGGCGAGATCACCATTGGTGATTCGCATGCCTACGCACATACGCATGATCCGTTCGACGAGCACACCATCAACCAGAAGGTGCTCGATTACCTGTCCCGTTTCATGCAGGTACCCGACGCGCGCATCGCGCAGACCTGGCACGGCATCTATCCCAAGCTGCTGGATGGCAGCAGCGAATTCGTCGCCGAGCCGGCACCGGGCGTGACCATCGTCAACGCCATCGGCGGCGGTGGCCTGGGCATGACGCTCAGCTTTGGCCTGGCCGAGGAACTGGTGGACGGTCGCTACACGGCACTGCGCCGCGCAGCGTGACGCGCTGCACGCGGCGGGTGCAATGCCCGCCGCGCTTTCCCTAGAGGTCGCTGCTGACCATCAGCTGCACCCAGTCCCCGGCGAAGCAGGTGATGCCGAACTGCACCGGTTGCCCCTGTGGATCGACATTCAGCGAATGCACGCACAGCACCGGCCGGCGCGTCGATTGCCCGAGCACGCGCGCGACCTCGGCATCGGGCAGGCGCGCCATCACCGTGGTATGCCGGCGCAGGTAGTCGGTGACTCCGAACGCGGCGAGCGTACGGGTCACCGACGGCGTGCGCGCGAACACCTCGCCCAGCCCTGGAAAGCGGGTGGCCGGGAAATAGGCTTCGCTGTGGTCTACCGTGCGGCCTTCCACCTGGCTGGAGTACACCACCCGATGCACCCGCTCGCCGGCGATCAGGCCAAGTGCGCGCGCGACCTGCCGACTCGGCACCTGCACCCGGGTATCGAGCAGGGTGTAGTGGCTTTCCACGTTCAGGTCATGCATGGCCCGGCCGAAGCGCGTGCGTCGGCTGATCGGGTAGTGGTACGGATGCTCCTGCACGAAGCTGCCGCGGCCGGTCTCCGTGCGCACATGGCCGCGCTCCTCCAGCGCCTCGATCGCACGCCGTACGGTGTGGCGGTTGACCGCGAAGCGCTTGGCCAGCACCTGCGCGGAGGGCAGCTGGTCGCCTTCCACCAGCTGGCGTTCGCGGATCTGCCGCAGCAGCGCCTGCTCGATCTGCTGCCACAGCGGCAGCGCCGAATCGCGCGGCGTCAGGACCGTGTCGGTCATGGTCATCAAACCTCCATCTGCGGCTGCTGGACTAGACAGGTGCACTGCACGTGCAGGCATATCAACGCGTTGCGGTTGCAACGGCATGACACAGATGGCGGAATCCATGAGCGAACGCATCCTCGACAACCTGAAGCTGGTGCTGGCCGACGAGGTCGTGCACGGCCATGTAGTGCTGGATGGACCTGGCATCCGCGCGGTGGGGCAGGGGCGGGTGGCCCTGCCGGGTGCCGAAGACTGTGGCGGCGACTGGCTGATGCCGGGGTTTGTCGAGCTGCACACCGACAATCTGGAGAAACACCTGGTGCCGCGTCCTGGGGTGGCGTTTCCGGCTGGAGCGGCGGTGCAAGCGCACGATGCGCAGCTGCTGGCGGCCGGCATCACCACCGCCTGCGATGCCTTGGCGGTGGGTGACGTGGAAGCCGACAGCGTGCGCGTACGGACCTTGCAGGCCGCGCATGCCGCGTTGGTCGAGGCGCGCCGCGCCGGCGGCCTGCGCAGCGACCACTACCTGCACCTGCGTGCCGAGCTACCGTATCCCGGGTTGCTGCCATTGCTGGAGCCACTGCTGGATGATCCGGCGGTGCGCCTGCTGTCGCTGACCGATCACACACCGGGGCAGCGCCAGTTCCGCAACCTGCAGCGCTATGCGGCTTACTACGGTTTGCCGACCGACACGAAGACCGGTTACCTGGACGACCTGCTGCAGGCACGCCGTGCGCAGCAGGCGCGCCATCGCCCCGCACACCTGCAACAGGTACTGCAGTGGGTGCGTGGGCGCGGCCTGTGCCTGGCCAGCCACGACGACACAGTGGCTGCGGATGTGGATGAAGCCGTGGCCTGCGGGGCGCGCATCTGCGAGTTCCCGACCACGCTGGAGGCCGCTGCGGCCGCACGCGCGGCCGGCCTGACGATCGTCGCCGGCGCCCCCAACCTGGTGCTGGGCGGCTCGCATTCCGGCAACGTGGCGGCGCTGGAACTGGCCCGCGCCGGCTGCCTGGATGTGCTGTCCTCCGACTATGTGCCTGCAAGCCTGCTGCCGGCGCTGGGCGTGCTGTGCGCGCAGCTGGGCTGGAGCCTGCCACGTGCGGTGGCCACGGTCAGCCATGCACCGGCGCAGGTGCTGGGCCTGCAGGATCGCGGTCGCATCGGCGAAGGCCTGCGCGCCGATCTGCTGCGGGTGCGTGGATCCGCGCCGGACTACGTGGCCGAGGTCTGGGTGGCCGGCCGTCGTCTGCTGGCCCAGTAGCCGCTACGGCGCGAACACCTAGACAACTGCCCCGACCTGCCTAGTGGATGCCGCCTGCGCTTCACCGCACTGATCGAAAGTGGCCGCCATCGCCGCTCCCGCCGGAGCGGCCCACTTTCCCTTGCCGCCGCCATCGCCATGTCCACACTGCCCTTGCGCCACCCGCTTACCCTGGGCCTGCTCGCCCTGCTGCATGCCCCGCTGGCCGCCCAGGCCGCCGCGCCGGCCGCGACCGATACCGTGCCCGCCACCTCCGCCGTCGACCTGGATACCGTCACCGTGGTCGGCAGCATCGTCAGTGGCGAGAAACAGGCACTGGATGCCCAGCGTGAGGCCAGTCACCTGATGAACGTGGTCAGCGCCGATGGCATCGGCAAGCTGCCCGACCACAACGCGGCCGAAGCCGTGCAGCGGGTTCCCGGTGTGTCGATCGAACGCGACCAGGGCGAAGGCCGCTTCGTTGCCGTGCGTGGCCTGCCGGCACAGTGGAACTCGACCACCCTCAACGGTGACCGTCTGCCGACCGCCGAAGAGGAAACCACCAGCCGTGCCACGGCATTCGATTTCTTCCCGACCGAACTGATCGAGCGCATCGAGGTGAGTAAGACGCTGACGCCCGATCGCGAAGGCGACGCCATCGGTGGCCAGGTCAACTTCGTCACCCGCACCGCACCGACACGACGCACGTTTGCCGCCAGCGTGGCCGGCAACTACAACGACAAGGCGGTCGACACCGGCACCAGCGCCAACGTGCTGTACGGTGACCGCAGTGCCGATGGACGCTTCGGCTTCCTGATCAACGGTACCTACTGGAAGCGCCCGTGGGCGACCGACAACTTCGAGCCGCGCCGCAGTGCCGACGGCCTGGGTGTCTACCGACTGGAGCTGCGCGACTACACTGGCGAGCGCACCACCCGCGGCGTCAACGGCGGCTTGGAGTTCCTTCCGGCCGACGGCCATCGCCTGTACGTGCGTGGCCAGTATGGCGAGTTGAGCGACGATGAGACCCACTACAAGCACCGCTACCGGTTCGACAAGGACCGCGTGGAGCTGCAGAACATCCACAACGAGCTGATCACCGAGTTCAAGACCTTCGAGCTGGGTGGCCAGCACACCTTCGGTCGTGGCCAGGTGGACTGGAAGCTGGCCAGCGCCGAGAACGACTTCCGCTACGGCTGCATTCCCACCTGTGCCGACAATGCGTACTTCGTGGTCCAGTTCAACCAGGGCAAGGTCGGCTACCAGGGCCTGCAGGACCGTGGCGTGGGCCGCAATTCGTACAACACCGTCGATGGCGGCAACGTTGCCGCCGACACCCCTGATACCCATCTGCCGCCGGGCTTCGCGATGGATCCGCGGAAAATGTCGCTGAGCGCGGTCGAGCTGTACCGGGTGGCGATCAATGAGAAGGACAAGGCGGTCGCGCAGCTGGACTTCAGTTTCGACGCGAGCGACACGCTGGCCTGGAAGATGGGGGCCAAGTACCGCGACAAGCAGCGCCGCGCGCGCTTCTCCGACGAGTTCTATGCCTGGAACACCGCCACCGGCGGCCCGGTGCCGACCCTGGCCGACTTCCCGTTGATGGAGCAGCCGGACCGCAGGGGCTACGACGTCGGCAATGGCCGTGACTACGCCCGCGATTTCTCGCAGGTGGTGCCGATGCAGGCACTGGCCGAGTGGTACCGGCAGAACAAGCAGCATCTGGTGCTGGTACCGGGCGATTCGGCGCTGGTGGCCAACGGTGCAGCGCTGGGCCGCAACTTCGACGTGGCCGAGAAGCAGTACGCGACGTATGCGATGGCCACCTGGAAGCCGGACGAACGCTGGGACGTGGTGGGCGGTGTGCGCCTGGAGCGGACCGCCACCGATGTGCGTGGGCTGGTGCTGGAGCGCGATGCCGATGGCAGCAGCGCGCTGGTGCCCAACCTGGGCCGCAAGCGCTATACCTCGGTGCTGCCGCAGCTCAACGTGCGCTTCTCACCACGCAGCGATCTCAACCTGCGGCTGGGCCTGACCCGCAGTTTCGCCCGCCCGAACTTCGGTGACATCAACCCGGGTGGCTCGTTCATGGAAGCCGATGGCACCTTCACCTCCGGCAACGCCAACCTGGACCCGACCTATTCGGACAACCTGGACCTGATGGCCGAATGGTATGCGGGTCCACTGGGCCTGCTGTCCGGCGGCGTGTTCTACAAGAACATCAGCAATCCGGTGTTCCAGAGCAGCAGCACTGGCAGCTTCAACGGCAATCCCAACGTCACCTTCTACCGGCCCGAGAACGGCGACGATGCCAAGCTGTGGGGGGCCGAGTTCGCCTTCGTGCGCCGCTTCGATTTCCTGCCCGGCCTATGGAGCAACTTCGGCATCAACGCCAACCTGACCCTGATGGACTCGCGCATGCGCATTCCGGGTCGTAATGGCAACGTGCCGATCACCGGCCAGGCCGACCGCCTGTACAACGTTACCGTGTACTACGACGACGGCGCGTTCGCAGCCCGCCTGGCCACCAACCACAAGGGTGCCTACATCGAAGCGCACGGCGACAGTAGCGTCACCGACGCCTGGTACGGCGCCAACACCTCGGTCGACTTCAGCGCCTCCTATACCTTCGATCGCTGGACGGTGTTCGCCGAGCTGAGCAATCTCACCAACGAGCCGTTGAAGTACTACCAGGGCAGCCCACAGCGCCCGCTGCAGGTGGAGTACTACGGCCGTCGCGCGCAGATCGGCTTGAAGTATCTGTTCCAGTAAGCCGTATGCGCGCCCTGCAGCATCGAGCCATGCTCGACGGCCTGTGCCCGACGCTACAGTCATCGCACCAGCGTGACTTCCTGCCCAGCACGCGCGAAGGCTTCGCCCAGCAACGGGCCGGCCTTGATCGCCTCCACTTCCTCGAACAACGCCCGCAATGCATCGGCCGGGCGTGAGGCCGGTGCCGCCACCGCCTGCTGGATCGCGGTGAAACGGCCGGCCAGCACACGGTGGCCGGGATGCGCCTGCGCCCATGCTTCCAGCGGCTGGCGTACACCGGCGGAGGCATCCAGGCGCTGCTGATCGAACAGCGTGATGGCCGCCGCCGAGGTCTCCGCCCGCTCGATCGTGGCGTGGCGCAGTTCACGGCTGAGAAACAGGTCGTAGGCCGCACCGCGGCCGACCGCGATGCGCAGTCCGTCGCGGTCCAGGTCGGCTACTTGCTGCGCAGGGCTGTCCGCGCGAACCAGATAGGTACCTTCGATCTCCACGTACGGGGCACTGAAGGCAATGCGGTCGGCGCGTGCAGGATCGATGGCCAGGAAGGCCAGGTCCCAACCGTCTTCGCCTGCTGCGGCGACCACCGAGGCTGCGGCATCGTGGCAGGTGAAGCGTGCCTGCACCCCCATCCGTTGCGCCAACGCTGTGGCCAGTTCCAGCGAGGGGCCGCGCGGTGAGCGCGCATCGCCCTGTGCCAGCACCGGGTTGCCCAGGTTGATCGCCACGCGCAGGAAACCGTGCGGTGCCAGCGTACGTCGGTGGTCGGCCAGGGACATGCAGAACTCCACGGGGCAGGGGAGACCCAGCATGCCAACAACGGTGTCCGCGTGGCGTGGAATCAGCCGCGCGCGGCGAAGGTGCCGTGGAAGCCCAGTGGTACCGCATAGGGCAGCCAGGCCTGTGCCAGAGGACCGTCGTCCAGGTGACGGGCATCGAGCACCGCCAGGCCGCTGCGCTTGTTCACCGGATCGAGCAGGGTGCCGATCAGCCAGCCATCATCGGCGTTGCGGCTGCCCGGGCGCGGTACGAACACATGCTCTTCGGCCATGATGTCCGGTCCATAGTTCCAGAGCTGGCGGCGCCCGCGCTCGATGTCGAACGCGGCCACCGCATTGAAGTACGGTGCGGTGGCCGGGCCGTCGATGGTCGGCGCGTACAGGCGCGCACCGCGGGTATCGGCGGAACGGGGGTCGAACAGCGGGAACTCCACCGCGCTGATGCCCAGCGGCTGCCAGCGGGCCTGGCCACGACGCAGGTCCAGATGCAGCTCGACCAGGCTGGCGCCACTGTTGGCGGCGTGTGCGCCATCACCGGCCATCGCTTCCTTCATCGGCGAGCGCGCCTCATTGATGTCATCGTGGCGCACTGCACGCAGCACGATGCCGCCATCGCGGGTGAACGCATCGCCGAAGTGGTAGATCGCCGCGAACGGGGCTTCGAACCACTGCGCCTTGTCCGGCGCATCCTTGGCGACCACCGCGATGCGCACGGGGCGCTGCGGTGCGAACTGCATGCGCTCGAAGAAGCTGCCGCCTGTGCCGGTGAAATCGAACGGCATCATCACGAACACCAGGTGCTGGTCGGTCATCGCGAAGGCATGCAGGTAGCCATGCTCGGGTGTTTCGATCACATTGGCGCTGCGCAGCTGGCCGTTCGCACCGATGTGCCAGACCAGCAGGCCATGGCCACCCATCAGGCTGATCGAGCCGAAGTTCCAGACGCTGCCGTCGCGGTCGCGCAGCGGGTGCGCCGAGAACGGCAGTGCGGCGAGGTCCGGACGCCAGGTCACCGGACCCAGTGTCTGCAGGGAATCGGGGTCTACTTCGAATGCCGAGCCGGACTCGCACAGCGCGAACAGGCGGCCATTGATCATGGTTACCGAGGTATTGGCCACGTTGGCATCGTCGTTGTTTCGAACTGCCAGCGCATCGGGAACGCTGGTGCCGGCAGCTGGATACTGGAAGCGGCCGGCCTTCTGTTCACGGGTGAATTTCGGCGTGGCGACCATGCGCCCGTGATGGGTCAGGCTGCCGTCACCATTGAAGCGCCAGCCATGCACCATGCCGTCACCGTCGAACCAGTGGTCGTAGCGGAAGCCATCGCGCTCGGTCCAGGCCGGGCCGTTGCGGTACAGCGTGCCTGCCAGGCCCGCTGGCAGCTTTCCCTGCAGTTGCACGGTGGCCGGGCCGAGGCTTTCGCTGCCGACGCTGCGCCAGCCGAGCAGCCACGGGTGTTCCTGCATGCCCTGCGCGAACCGCGTCGGGTCGCCGGCGAAGGCGGGAGCGCTGCGCAGCGCGGTGGCGCCCAGGGCCAGGCAGGCACTGCTGCTGAGCAGGGTACGAAGGAAGCGGCGACGGTCCATGGTGGCCTCGGGTCTGGATGCGGGTATCAGCGCAGGGTGATGTCGATGGCGGTGCCAGCGGCCGGCACGTCGACGCGCGCCTCGTCGAAGGTCGGCTTGCGCATCACCTGCGGGTTGTTGCTGAAGCCGTAGCCTTCCACCGGCATGCCGACCAGGTTGGTGTCGAGCTTGCCGTTGTCGTTCTCGTCGTGGGTGAGCAGTACGGCATAGGTGCCGGCCGGCAGGTTCTTGAACACGAAGCGGGCGCTGTCACCGCTGGGCGCCGCCTGCTGGGCCTGCACGGGCCTGGCCTTGCCGTCCCAGGCGGCCGCGCTGTCAACCAGGGCAGCACGCAGGGTGCCGGTCTGCACGCGGACGTCGTGCACGGTCACGGCCAGGTCGGCGGCGTGGGCACTGCCGGCCAGGGCCAGGGCAGTCAGGGCGGTGCTGAGCAGGGCGGTGCGGATCATGGCGGTGGCTCCGGAAGTGGGTGAGGCGGTGTGGAGCCAGTCTGCGTGGGGCGGTGCACCGGGTTCAGGGCCAGTGGTCATCGATTCGACGTGCCAGAAGTCACTTTCTGCGCCGGACCCATTGCCGCCGGCGTGCGCGGCCGTCAGCATCTGGCCATGCCCAGCCTGTTCCGCCATCTGTTGCGTCCGCTCAGCCTCGCCGGTCTGGTCACCGTGCTGGTGGTCGGCCTGTCGTTCGCAGTGCAGCGCAGCGGCGCCGGGCTGAGCCTGCTGCTGCTTGCTGTGTTCCTGCTGCTGTTCGTGGTGCACGGCTGGGCGTCGATGCCATCCCGCGTGCGCGCCGCCGCCGCGGTGTTGCAGGCGCTGTTGGCGGTTGTGCTGGTTGCGCTGCAGCCGCGTACCGGCACCGCCCCGGTGCTGCTGGTGGTGCTGGTTGCACAGCTGGCCGAGCACTGGCCGCCGCGCTTTGTGCTGGGTGTTGCGCTGCTGGCCAACCTGGCGGTGTATGCCGTGCTGCGCCACAGCGGCTTCAGCCAGCCCCTGCTGGTGGTGCTGCTGTATGGCGGTTTCCAGGCCTTTGCCGCGCTGACCGCGCACTATGCCCGCAGCACGGCGCTGGCCCGCGATGACCTGGCCCGGGTCAACGCCGACCTGCTGGCCACCCGCGCGCTGCTGGCTGACAGTGCACGCGATGCCGAGCGCCTGCGCCTGGCCCGCGAACTGCATGATGTGGCCGGGCACAAGCTCACCGCGATGCGGCTCAACCTGCGCGCCCTGGCCGCTGACCCTGCGCTGGCCGGTCGCGAAGGGCTGGTGCTGGCCGAACAGTTGTCCGGCGAGTTGCTGGCCGACATCCGCCAGGTAGTGCAATCGATGCGCGATGATCGCGGCCTCGATCTGGCCACCGCGCTGCATGCGCTGGCCGCACCCTTCCCACGACCGAAGCTGCAGCTGCAGATCGGCGACGGGGTGCGCGTGGCTGACCCGTTGATGGCCGAGACCGTGCTGCGGCTGGTACAGGAAGCCCTGACCAATGCCGCCCGGCACGGCAATGCAGACACCGTGTGGTTGACGATCAATGAAGAGGAATCCCAGTTGCGTATCGATATTCGCGATGATGGCCAGCGCGCCGAACGCATCCGCGAGGGCAATGGCATCGCCGGCATGCGCGAGCGCCTGGCGGCTGTGCAGGGGCGGCTGGAGTTGGCCCGAACCGCGCAGGGCGGCATGCATCTGACCGCGCGGTTGCCGGCATGAGCCCGGCGGCAATCCGCGTAGCGCTGGCCGACGACCAGGCATTGGTGCGTGCAGGCCTGCGTGCGCTGCTGCAGGGCCTGGGGGTGGACGTGGTGCTGGAGGCCGAGGATGGCCAGGCCCTGCTGGATGCGCTGAATACGCAGCGCGTGGACGTGGTGCTCAGTGACATCCGCATGCCCGGGCTGGATGGGATCGAGGCACTGCGCCAGCTGCGCGCGCGCGGCGATGCCACGCCGTGGCTGCTGCTGACCACCTTCGATGAAAGTGATCTGCTGCTGCGCGCCAGCGAGGCCGGTGCGCAGGGCTTCCTGCTCAAGGATGCCGCGCCGGCCGACCTGCGCGAGGCCATCGAACGCGTTGCTGCTGGCGAGACCCTGCTGCTGCCGGTCAGTACCGATCCGGTGCGCGCGCGTTACCGCTTCCACGATGAAGCGCCGCCCACCGATACCTTCGGCGAACGTGAAGTGGCAATCCTGCGCCTGCTGGCCGGGGGCTACAGCAACAAGGAGATCGCGCGCAGCCTGTTCCTGGCCGAGGGCACGGTGAAGAACTACGTGTCCGCCATCCTGGACAAGCTCGGCACCCGCGACCGTACCCGCGCGGTCCTGAAGGCGATTACCCTGCGCATCATCTGAGTCAGCCGCGCAAGGAGCGCCAATGAACCCGATCCTGCATGTCGAGATCCCGGCCACTGACCTGGCCCGTGCGATCGCCTTCTACCAGCAGTGGCTGCAGGTGGTGGTGGATGAGCCGGTCCTGCTGCACGACTGCAGGATGGCGTACCTGCCGTTTGCCGATGAGGCCGCCGGCGCCAGCATGTCGCTGGTGCAGGGAGCGGACTACCGGCCCTCCGAGCAGGGCACGCGCATCTATATCGGTGTCGATGACCTGGATGCCAGCCTCGAGCGTGCGCTGCAGGCCGGGGCCGAGCTGCGCTTCGGCCCGGCAGATGCCGGCGACTGGCGCGTGGCCGAGATCCGCGACAGCGAAGGCAACCGGATTGCATTGCAGGCGCGCGCGGTTCTGTAGAGCCGAGCCGATGCTCGGCTGCTGTTGACCCAGCTGCCAACGCTCAGCCGAGCATCGGCTCGGCTCTACACCGTCGCGGCGCGTGAGCGCTGCAGCCAGTCGTTGATCGCGGGATCCAGCCGCGGGTCGTCCGGAAGCTGGATGCCGAAGCGCTGCTCCAGCACGTCGCGCACGTCTCCGACGTCATGCAGCGGGCGCTTGTCCGGCGCCTGCCCGAGGCGATACTCGGTGTAGTTGCCGCTGCCGATGGTGCGGCGCCAGTCCGGGCCGGTCAGCGATGCGCGCAGCTGGCCGGGGAAACTGGAGTCGGGATGGGTGCACACGTACCAGTTGCCCACCACGTTGTCGATCGGCGCCGGCGCCTGCAGATCGAAGCGGTACATCGCCCGCCAGCCCTCGCTGGATTCGGCCGACAGCACGAAATCACCACCGTCTTCCAACCGCTGCAACAGGTAGCGTTCGTGCGGCGTGGCCTGCGGCTGCGGGTCATGCAGGCGCAGCGGTACGGTCGGGGTCAGGCTGCCGAAACCGGCGTCCACCAGCCAGTCATCACCGTCCACGTGCACGCGCAGCAGCAGGTGGGTACGCGCCGTCAGCTGGCCGTCCTGGGCGGCCAGCAGCACGCGCGCGCTCAACGGTTGCGCATCGAAGCCCAGCGCCTGCAGCAGCGCCAGCAGGCCGCCGTTGAGCTCGAAGCAGTAACCGCCACGGCGGTCGTCAAGCAGCTTGCGCTGCACGCTGTCCAGGTCGATCGGTACCGCATCGCGCAGCAGGCAGCTGAGGGTCTCGAACGGCAGCAGCGCGTTGTGGCGCTGCTGCAGCAGGGTCAGGCCGGCCAGCGTCAGCGGCGGCGGCGCATCCAGCTGCAGGCGCTGCAGGTAGCGGGGAACATCGAGCGTCGTCATGGGGGCACCGGGCGGGGAAGGGAGGTCCACTGTGCTCTCCCAACCGGGGTTGAGGTCAAGCACCGTGCTGGTGTCATCGCCCCGTCGCGTGTGCCGGGTACAAAGGCGGCGTCCGCCAGCAGTCGGTGCGACTGAACCAAAAAAACCCCTAAAGTTGCTCCATATCCAGCCGATACAGGTGCGTCCTTCCGCCTGGAGTCTGTCATGTCGGCCGTTGTTCCCCACCTCCGGTCCCTGCGCACGCGTCTTGCCACGTTGCGTTCGGTGTCCCCCGGCCTGCTGCTGTGGCTGCAACCACACCGGCTCAGCGTAGCCAACAAGCTCAAGGCGACCCTGTGGGTCTGTGGCCTGGGGCTGGTGGCGATCGCCGCCGTCCACGCCTGGACTGGACATGGCAGTGCGCAGGCCGCACGCACCCAGGCCAGCTACCAGCGCGGTAGTGACCTGGCCGCCAGCCTGGCCACCCGCGTGGCGGAAGCGCGTCGCCTGCAGACCCAGTATGCACGCAGTTTCGATGATGCTGACCGCAGCCAGCTGCTGGCCATGCAGAAGGCGCTGCAGGCCGACCTGCAGGCGCTGCGCGCGATGCCGATGGATGCCGGCCGGCGCAAGGCGCTGCAGGCGCTGACCGAAGCCGCCGACGCCTTCTCGCAGGGCGTGGCGGCCCTGTTCGAACGGGTCGACGAGATGGGCCGCGGTGAGGCCGGCCTCGCTGCGCAACTGCAACAGGCTGCAGACACGCTGCAGGCGCAGGTGGATGCGCAGCAGCGGCCCGCGCTGGCGCTGTCCCTGCAGAAGATGCGCCGCCAGGAGGCGTTGCTGCTGCTGGATGGTGACTCCGTCCATGCCGACCGCGCCAGCGAGGAGAAGCTGCCGTTCGATCTCGCGCTGGCGGGCCTGTCCACCGACGTGCAGGATGCCCTGCGCAGCGGAATGGAGGGCTACCAGGTTGCCCTGCTGGGTTACACCGCGGCCCGCGTCGGCCTGGATGTGGAGGCGCAGTCGCTGCTGGATACCGCTGCCGGCGTGGCACCGGCGCTGGCCGCCTTCCAGCAGGCCCAGGTGGCGGCGCTGGCCAGGGCGCAGGCGCGCCAGCAGGCCGGCGCACGCACCATGAGCGTGCTGTTCGTACTGACCCTGCTGCTGGTCGCTGGCGTGCTGATCACCAGCCTGGTGCTGGTGCTGCGCGCGGTGCGCCAGCCGATCCAGGACACCCTGCGCTTCGCCAGCGATATCGCCGACGACCGCTTGGACACGACGTTGCGTGTGTACAACGCCAACGATGAGATCGGTCAGCTTGCCCAGCGCCTGGTCGACATGCAGCAGCGCCTGCGCGCGCGCATCGAGACCGAACGTGCTGTGGCGCGCGGCAACACCCGCGTGCGCCAGGCGCTGGACAGTGCGCAGACCGGGCTGATGGTGGTCGATGCCGAAGGCCAGGTGGCCTATGCCAACCCGGCGCTGCTGCTGCAGCTGGAACGCCAGGGCGATGAGCTGGTGGGCAGCGATGCAGTAGGCCTGCATCCGGCGCTGGCCAGCCTGGCTGGCGTGCGACAACGCGAAGAACGCGAGATCGGCCATTCCGGTGTGCGCTATCAGCTGGTCGCCAATCCCATTGTCGACGAGGAGCATTTCCTCGGCGTGGCGGTGGAATGGCGCAGCCGCGCGCTGGAAACCCTGCTGGAAACCGAAGTGGCGGCCCTGGTCGACGCGGCCGCGCACGGTGACCTGCACGGGCGCATCGCGCTGGAGGGCAAGCAGGGCTTCGTACGTACATTGTCCACCAGCATCAACCGCTTGCTGGCCACCTTCGAGGCCAACCTCGGCGATCTGCAGGCACTGTTGGCTGCGCTCGCCCGTGGTGATCTCAGCGTACGCATGGAGGGTGAACTGCAGGGCGTGTTCGCGCGCATGCGCGATGATGCCAACGCCACCGTCGCGCAACTGGGTCGCATCGTCACCCGGATCCAGCAGGCCACGTCCAGCCTCGATACCGGCGTTGGCGAGATCGTCGCCGGTCACCACGACCTGTCACAGCGCACCGAGCAGCAGGCCGCCAACCTGGAAGAGACCGCAGCGTCGATGCATGAGCTGACCGATACCGTGGGCCGCAATGCTGACGCCGCTGGCCGCGCGGACGCGCTGGTCAAGGGCGCGGCGGCAGTGGCCCAGCGCGGCGGTGAGGCGGTCGGCCAGGTGGTGGCAACCATGCATGGCATCAGCGAAGCCTCACGGCGGATCGGTGACATCACCCAGCTGATTGATGGCATCGCCTTCCAGACCAACATCCTCGCGCTCAACGCGGCGGTGGAAGCGGCACGTGCCGGAGAGCAGGGCCGCAGCTTCGCTGTCGTGGCTGCCGAAGTGCGCCTGCTGGCACAGCGCAGTGCCGAGGCGGCCAAGCAGATCAAGGGATTGATCGAGGATTCGGTGACGCGTGTCGGGCAGGGCAACCAGCAGGCCGAGCAGGCTGGCACCACGATGGGCGAAATTGTCGGCAGCGTGCAGCAGCTGGCGGATCTGCTGGCCGGGATCCGCAGCGCGTCGCAGGACCAGCATGCCGGCATCGCACAGGTGAACCAGACCATCGTGCAGATGGAGGCCAGTACCCAGCGCAACGCCAGTCTGGTGGAAGAGGCGGGAGCCTCGACTGCGCAGATGCAGGCGCAGGTGCATGCCCTGGCAGAAGCCGTGGGCGCGTTCCGTTTGCAGCCAATGCCACGGGCGCGCGCTGCGGCCTGATTCTGTTCCGGTAGTGCCGGCCGCCGGACGGCACTACCCTTGTGGCTCAATACACGTCGCGGCGGTAGCGCCCGGTCTCCAGCAGCGTTTCCACCGCGTCATCACCCAGCGCGGCGCGCAGCACCTGGTCCACGCCTTCGGCCATGCCCTGCAGCGAGCCGCAGACATGGATCACCGCACCGCGCTGCATCCACTCGCGCAGCGCATCGACGGCCGCACCCAGGCGATCCTGTACGTAGCCACCCTCACCATCGCGCGAGAACGCCAGGTCCACCCGTGCAAGATGGCCGTCGGCCTGCCAGGCCTCGATCTCGTCGGCGAACAGGAAGTCGTGTGCGCGCTGGCGCTCACCGAACAGCAGCCAGTGCCCGTGCTCGCCTGCGTGGGCAGCTTCGCGCAACAGGCTGCGCAGGCCGGCAATGCCGGTGCCGTTGCCGATCAGCACCATCGGGGCAGTGCCGACACGATGGAATCCAGGATTGTGGTGCACACGGGCGACGATGCTGGCACCGATCGGCGCATGCAGCGACAGCCAGCCCGAACCCAGCCCTGCCCGCCCTGAGGCGTCCTGTACCAGCCGCACCACCAGCTCCACCACGCCATCATCCGTACAGGAGGCGATCGAGTACTCGCGGCCAGGCAGCAGCGGCAGCGCTGCCAGCCACAGGCAGGCGTCCTGCACCGCCAGCGCGGCATCGGCATCGGGCAGCTCGCGTTCACTGGCCAGCGCCAGCAGTGTGCGCGGATGGCCGTCGACCAGCAGCGGCTGCAGCGGATCCAATCCATGCGCCTTCAACACCGCGCTGGCATGCCGCGCGTTGTGGCGCGGCGCGATGTGCAGGATGTCACCTGCCTGCCACTGCACATCGGCCGGCGTGGCAAGGCGGATACGCCAGATCGCGCCACCGATGCTGCCCGGGTTGAGACGGTCACGGCCGAGCAGGCGCCAGTCATGCATCTGCGTGGCGGCTGGCAGCACGCTGTCATCGGTGGTGATACCGGTCAGTGCACCCAACTGTTGCTGCCACTGGCGCAGGGTCGGCACCGAGGCGGCATCGACATCGATGCGCTCGAACAGCGGCCGCGCGCCGTTGCCGATCAACCAGCCATCGAACTGGCGGCCGAAGCCGCAGTACTGCGGGTACTGGCGGTCACCCAGTGCGAGCAGGCCGAACTGCAGGCGCGACAGGTCCAGGCGCTGCGCGAGCAGCAGCCGTGCAGCGCGCCGCGCTGCATCCGGTGGCTCGCCGTCGCCGAAGGTGCTCAGCACGAACAGTGCCTGGGAGGTGGCCTGCAGCTTCGCGGCATCGGCGCGGGCCAGCGGCAGCACCTGCACCGCATGACCGGCGGCCTGCAGCTGTGCGGCCGCACGCCACGCCAGCTGTTCGGCCAGGCCGCTCTGGCTGGCGTGCACCACCAGCCACGGCGCGCCGGCACCCTCGGCAGGCGTCGTGGGCAGCGAGCGGCGCAGCCCTCGCGCCGCACGCTGGCTGCGGCGGCGGTCCAGGTAGAGCATCCAGCCGGTGATGAAGAACAGGCTCATGCCCAGGCTGCTGAGCATCACCACGACACGCCCGGGCACGCCGAAGTAGCTGCCCGAGTGCAGCGCGAACACGCTGGTGGCCAGCTGCGCGCCGGCGCCCTGGCGCGCATAGGGGCGGGCATCGAGCGTGGCCCCCGTGCCTGGGTCCAGCTGCAGCAGATCATGCGCGCGGTCATGCTGGCCGCCGCGCTGCGACGGATCACCGGCCATCACCCGCACGTTCAGTGCCTGCCCCGGCTTCTCCGGCAGGCGCAGGTCGATGTAGCCGGTGCGCACGCCGGGCAGTGCGTACAGCGTGGCTTCGATGCGTTCCAGGTTCAGGGCGGCGTCGGTGGCGACCTTGTGCCTGGCGGCCGGTGCGACGCCCAGCAGGGTGTTGGCGGCACTGCGATACCAGTCGAACGACCACCACAGGCCGGTCAGCGCACTCATCAGGTAGATCAACAGCACCCAGGTGCCGACCACCGAGTGCAGGCTCCACAGGAAGCCACGGCCGCTGCGCGTCCATTCCACCGCCAGCCAGCTGCGCCAGTGCCACCAGCGCCGCGGCCAGCGCAGGTAGAGCCCGGACAGGGTGAAGAACAGCAGCGCGATGGCACAACTGCCGGTGATCCATTTGCCGCGCTCGCCGGCGGCGAGGTGGCGATGCAGATCCTCGACGAAATCGAACAACGCCTGCCCGCGCAGGGCGCTGAAGCGCTCGCCGCTGTACGGATCGAAGTAGACCCAGTGTTCCTTGCCGCCGGCGAAGCGCGCCACCGACGGCCGTTGCCCGGTGGCATCCACGCGCAGGCGTTGCAGGGGGCGATCACTGCCGGCCTGCAGCAGCGGCACCAGTTCGCTGAGTTCAAGCGGAAGCTGGCCGTCGGCATGGTGCTCGGCGATCTCGGCGAAGCCGGGATTGGCCGCCCGCAGCAGTTCATCCTCGAAGGACAGCACGGCGCCGCTGAGGCCCATCACGGCCAGCACGGCACCGGCGGTGATGCCCAGCAGCCAGTGCAGTTGGAACAGGACGTTCTTGAACATCGAAGAAGGAGGGCCTGGAAGGCTGCCGCCCGCATCCTGCGCAACAGCAAATGAGAATTAGTCGCGGAATTCTCCGTGGCGCTCCGGCTGCGGTCAAGCAGGGGGGTACCGGCCGGGCTGCGCCCGGCACCGGCCGTAGTGCCGGCCGCTGGCCGGCAACCTCAGAAGCAACAGCCGAAGCAACAGCGGGTTTCCTGTGAGGAGGCGGGGTGGGTCCGGTTGCGGGGGACGGCGTGAATACGTCCATGTAGCCTCGGTCGCGCCATCCATGGCGCTCACGCCCCCTCAACCGGACCCACCCCGCCTTCGACAGTTTCCTGCGATCTGTCGGAACGGCGTTCTGCTTTGGTGGGTGCCGACCGTTGGTCGGCACGGGGTCTGATTCCGTTCTGAATATCGATATCTGACAGATGTGTCGACCAAGGTCGACACCTACCAACAGCCGCGAAGATCTGTCAGAGGTGGGGCGGTGTGGGTGGTCAGGACCGTTGGCGCCATGGATGGCGCCATCGAGCCCCCATGGACGGGTTTACGGCGTGTCCTGACCACCCACAGTGCCCCGCCATCCCACGGAATGCCCGCTTTGGCTTTGGTTGTTGCCGTTGCCGTTGCCGTTGCATTGAGCAGGGTGCAGGGCTGCAAGCCCTGCAAAAAACACCCTCACTTCACCCAGCGGTCGATCTCGCCGTGGGCGAACGGTCCCAGCTTCGCCTTCACCAGCCGCCCCTGTGCATCGAACAGCACGCTGTAGGGCAGCAGGCCCTGGGTATTGCCCAGCTGCACGCTGGCATCGCGCGGCCCGGGTGTCTCGATCACGATCGGGTAGCCCACCGGCACCCGTTGCAGGAAGCCACGCACGTCCTCCGGGGTATCCAGCGCCAGGCCAAGAACCTGCACACCATTGTCGCCCTGGCCGCGGGCGAAGCGGGCCAGCTCGGGCATTTCTTCCACGCAGGGCGCGCACCAGCTGGCCCAGACGTTGATCAGCAGGGGGCGGCCGGCGAAGCGCTGGCGCAGGTCCAGCGGTCGGTCATCGAGATCCGGCAGCGTCAGCGCCGGCAGCAGGTCGCCTACCTGCAGCGCAGGCGTCGCGGCGGCAGCAGGGGACGCGGCAGGCGGTGTGTCGGATGCCGCTGGCGCTGGTGCCAGCCGATGCCCGGCCCACAGGCCGAGGCCGGCGGCCAGCACCGCTGTCCACAGCAGCGCTGGCCGTTGCCATTTCATCGTGCGGTGCGCAGCAGCGCTTCCTCGACCACCGCCTGGGTCAGCAGGGTCGGCAGCACGGTCGGCGGTGCGCCGGGGCCGTACACCACGTACAGCGGCACGCCCACGGCCTTGTGCTCTTCCAGGAACGTGGTGATCTGCGGGTCCACATTGGTGTAGTCACCGCGCATGTACACCGCGTTGGTGCGCTTCAGCAGTTCCTTGAACTCCGGCCGCGACAGCACGGCGCGTTCGTTGGCCTTGCAGCTCACGCACCAGTCGGCGGTCATGTTCACGAACACCACGCGGTTGTCGGCACGCAGGCGGTCCAGCAGCTGCGGCGAATACTCCACCACATTGTCGCTGGCGGTCTGTGCGGCACGCGCCGGCGCTGCCAGCTGGGTCACGCCCCAGGCGGGGACCAGTGCACCGATCGCCAGCAGCACGCCGAGCAGGGTGACGGCGCGCGAGCCGGTCCAGCGGTTGCGTTCAAACAGCCACAGGCCGAAGGCCAGCAGCAGCAGGCCACCCAGTACCAGCGCCATGCCGTCCACGCCGCGCTGCTTGCCCAGCACCCACAGCAGCCACAGCACGGTGGCATACATCGGGAAGGCCAGCACGTGCTTGAGCGTTTCCATCCACGGGCCTGGCTTGGGCAGGCGGCGCGCCAGCGCCGGCACGAAGCCGATCAGCAGGAACGGCAGGGCCAGGCCCAGGCCGAGGAACAGGAACACGGTCATCGCCTTCAGCGGCGGGGCAATGAAGGCGTAGGCAATCGCGCCGCCCATGAACGGGCCGACGCAGGCACTGCCGACCACGCAGGCCAACGCACCGGTGAAGAAATCACCGGCCGGGCCACTGCGGCTGGCCAGCGACTGGCCGAGGTTGCCGATGCCGCCGCCGAGGGTGAACACGCCGGACAGACTCAGGCCCACCGCGAACATGATGTAGGCCAGCGCCGCCACCACGCCCGGGTGCTGCAGCTGGAAGCCGATGCCGACGGCGTTGCCGATCGCGCGCAGGCCAACCATCAACGCACCGATCACCGCGAATGCGACCAGCACGCCCAGCGTGTACCAGAGGGCGTGGCTGCGCGCGCGCTGCGGGCTTTCGCCACTCTGCGCCAGGCTCAGGACCTTCAGCGACAGGATCGGCAGCACGCAGGGCATCAGGTTCAGTACCAGGCCACCGGCCAGCGCCAGCAGCAGCACCCAGACGAACGAGCGGTCCGGATTCGGCGTGGTCACCGGCGGTCGCGTGCGCAGCGCGTTGTCACCGCGCGCGTCGGGGGCGAATTCATTGCCTGCGCCTTCACTGCCGACGGTTGCCGGGGCCGCTGCACCATCGTTGGGCACGGTCGGCAGCAGGCGCAACGGGGCGCCGTTGGCGGCTTCGCGCGGTGCGCCACTGGCAGCGGGCAGCGGGCTGATCACCTCGTTGCGCGGTGGCGCCTGATCGGCACTGGCGCTGATCTTGCCGGCAGGGATCGACAGCTTCACCCGGCGGGTCATCGGCGGGTAGCAGATGCCATCGGTCTGGCAGCCCTGGAAGGTCACCACCAGGGTGCTGTCGACCGCATCGGCGACGGAGCGGCGCAGCGGCAGCGGCACTTCCACCTGGTTGAAGTAGACCGAGACATCGCCGAAGTGCTCGTCGCGATGCGACTGCGCGGCCGGCCAGCGCGGCTTGTCGGCCAGCACACCGGTGCTGCCTTCCAGCTTCAGCGAGGTGCGGTCGCGATACAGGTAGTAGCCCGGCGCCGGGCTGAAGCGCAGCAGCAGGGTATTGCCGTCGCTGGCGATGGCGTCGAAGCCGAACGCCTGCTCCGACGGCAGCGGCAGCGCCTGGCTGTTGCTGGCCGCACCCGGCAGGCGCAGGCCGCCGCTGTTGCCGGCACCGGCCAGCGGGTTGTTGAACGGGCTGGCCGCACCGGTGCGTGCAGCCGGGGCGTTGGCCTGTGCACCGGCACCGGGCAGGGTGACCTGCACCACGCGCTTCTGCGGCGGGTAGCAGACACCGGCATCGGCGCAGCCCTGGTAACGCACTTCCAGGCTGATGGTGCCGGCGGCGTCGGTCGGCGTGCCGGGCAGGGTGGCCTGCAGGCGTTCGCGATAGGTTTCGACTTCGCCGAAGAAATCGTCGTGGTGCTTGTCGCCCTTGGGCATCTGCAGCGCGCCGGCATTGAAGGCCGGGTCCGCCTTGACGCTGGTGCGGTGGCGATACAGGTAATAGCCCGGTGCGATCTTGAACTGCAGTTGCACCTGGCCACGCTCGGCGGCGGTCGCGGTCAGTGCGAACGCCTGGTCCACCGGCAGCAGGTCTTTCTCATCCAGGGCGAACGCCGGCAGCGAGAGCCACAACAGGGCGCACAGGGCGGCGCCACGCGCAAACAGAGTCTTCAATCAGTGTCCTCCCGGGTCTGTGCCCGGATCCAGTCCAGATACGCCGGCAGGCCGGCCCGGGTTTCGACCGCAATGCACTCCGGGAGTTCATACGGATGCAGTTCGACGATCCGGGCAATCGCGTCATCGACGCGACTCGCGGTGGTCTTCACCAGCAGCTGCAGCTCGGCGTCGGTGGTCACCTCGCCCTGCCAGCGGTAGGTCGACTGCGCGCCATCGAGGCGGGTCACGCACGCGGCCAGGCGCTCGCCGACCAGCGCGTGCGCGATGCGCTCGGCACTGGCCCGGTCCGGGCAGGTGGTCAACAGCAGCAGGACGGGATCGACGGTCGACATGACCGTCGAGTATAGGGCCGCCGCCGGGTCAGGGCCCGGCGGCGGCAGTGGACCGCTGCGTTGCGCGGTCAGTTGGCCAGCTGGCAGGTGGCCGGCTTGGCCGAGGTGAACAGGGCCGGGGTCGCCCACTCGGGGTGGTCGATGAACGGGTTGCGGTTGCCCTGGAAGCTGTAGACCACGTCATTGCGCGCACGCTCGGCATCATCCGGCGGATCGGACAGGTGCCAGTCGATCAGCGTTGACAGCAGGCCCATGTAGGCCGGCGAACTGCTGGTCTTGACGATCTTGCTGCGGTCGTCGGTCAGCTCCAGGTCCGGCTCGGACTGGCCGGTGGCTGCATCCTTGCCGCCCTCGTAGCGGATCGCCATGTACATCACCGCACGCGCCATGTCGCCCTTGCGCTTGCCCCACACCTCGAAGGTACCGGTGTTGCCGTCCGGCGTGCGCACCCAGTTGGAGTTGCCCGGGTAGCCGCCGCTGCCGCCGCCCTGGCCGTTGTTGGCCTCGGTGGCGCGTTCGCCGCAGCTCGCATCGCACTTGCCGAACGGCTTGTTGCCACGGTCGGCGTTCCACTGCGCGTCGGTCAGGTACAGCATGTGGGTGTCGGTGTACGGCGCGTACGGCAGGCCCTTGTCGCCGGTGGTGCTGGCAAAGCCCAGCGAGTTCGGCCAGGTGTGCTCGCGGTTGTACTTCAGGCCACTGCCACTGCCGGCGCGATCGGTCACCTTGGCGTAGCTGCGGTTGCGGTACGCATCCAGGATCCTGCCGCTGTTGTTCGGATCTTCGTCGGCGATTTCCAGGATGGTCCAGGTGCTGGTGCCCGAGCCGCTGTACGGGTAGGCGGTGTGGCCCTTGATGGTCGCGTGCAGCGAGCAGCGCAGCTGGCTGGGGCTGCTGGTATTGACCTTGGAGTAGTACCCGGCCGGCACGCCCGGGTTGCCGGGGTCCGGGTTGCCGCCGGTGCTGGCCACGGTGAAGGCGATGCGGCTGTCGGCGGCGGGGTGCGCGCCCTGCAGGTCGGTGATGCGCGCGGCGCGGATGTCGAAGCGACAGGCTTCACCGGCCACCAGCGCGGAGTTGGTGGACAGTTTCACGCTGCGGCCGCTGGTCGGGTAGGTCAGCGGTACGCTGCCGGAAGTGCCGCAGCTCAGTGCGAACGCACCACTGGCCAGGTTCACCGTTTCGCTGAACACCACTTCCAGATCGGCCGCGGCCGGGAAGGTGCTGCTGCCCTGCGCCGGGGTGGTGGTGGACACTGACGGCGGCGTGTTCGGGCCTGGGGTGCCGCCACCGCTGAAGGTCTGGCCGTTGTTGCAGCTGCCGAATGTCTGTTTGGCCGACTCGGCCCAGGTGAAGTGGGCGTACTGGCTGCCGCTGCCGGTCAGCTGCAGCGAGGTGCCCGGCGCCGTGCTGTTGGTCTCGGCCACCGGGATGTTCTGGCTGGTCATGCCGGCGGCGGGGCCACCGGAGGCGGTGATGGCGCCCTCGTAGCTGAGGAACTGCACCACCTTGCCGCTGGCGTCGACCAGGGCGATGCCGTCGTTGGGGCCATTCTGGATGCCGTTGGTCGGGTAACTGACCACGGCGATGGTGGCGCTGCCGCAGCCGGCGGCGGTGCCTGCCGGGACCGGGTTGTTGGCGTAGACCACCGCGGCCGAGGCGTTGGCGCCGTTGTACAGATACAGGCGGTAGCCGGAAAGGTCCTCACCGGCAGTGGCCACGACCTCGATCGCTTCGCCGACGTCACCGGCGGCGGTGCTGTCGTCGTAGTGCAGTTCGTTGATGAAGACCTCGGCCTGGGCCGGCGCGGCGGCCAGCGCCAGCAGGCAGGCGGCGGCAAGCGGGGACAGCAATCGCATCGACTACTCCTTGTGATTGGGAATGCGCGGCCGAGCCTAAGGCCGATCCAGTGACACTTTGTCGTAAATGAACGTCAGATATCTGACAGTGCGACGCCAGTCACCAAAAGTCGAGGGTTCCAGCGACAGGGTTGCCGCGTTGCACCGGCCTCCAGGCCTTCACACCAGCGCGGATCGAGCGGGCCCGGGGCAGTGAAATTTTTTCCGCGAGCGGCCTTGAAAGGTCCGGGGCCAGCTCCATCTCTGTCCTGCTCCCGATTCATCGGGCTTTTTCGCGAGCAATGCTGGCAGTCACCTGGGGTGAGTGCTAACATCGCCAGACTTTTTCAGACCAATCAATAACTTAAGAGGTCTCTCATGAGCATCAAGCCGCTGCACGACCGCGTTGTGGTCAAGCCGATCGAAGCCGACGAAATCTCCGCCGGTGGCATCGTCATTCCGGATTCGGCCAAGGAAAAGTCCACCAAGGGTGAAGTCGTGGCCGTCGGCCCGGGCAAGCCGCTGGACAACGGCAGCGTGCGCGCTCCGTCGCTGAAGGTCGGCGACAAGGTCATCTACGGCCAGTACGCCGGCAGCTCGTACAAGAGCGAAGGCGTCGAGTACAAGGTCCTGCGCGAAGACGACGTGCTCGCCGTCATCGGCTGAGCCTCGGCGCGACCTGTTTCAACCTGATCCCCAAATCCCAGCCGCCGGGCATCGTCCGGCGCTACCAATGAGGTAATTGCAATGGCTGCCAAGGATATTCGTTTCGGTGAAGACGCCCGTTCGCGCATGGTGCGCGGCGTCAACGTTCTCGCCAATGCCGTCAAGGCCACCCTGGGCCCGAAGGGCCGCAACGTCGTGCTGGAAAAGAGCTTCGGCGCGCCGACCATCACCAAGGACGGCGTCTCCGTCGCCAAGGAAATCGAACTGGCTGACAAGTTCGAGAACATGGGTGCGCAGATGGTGAAGGAAGTTGCTTCCCGCACCAACGACGACGCTGGCGACGGCACCACCACCGCCACCGTGCTGGCCCAGGCCCTGATCCGCGAAGGCGCCAAGGCTGTTGCCGCCGGCATGAACCCGATGGACCTCAAGCGTGGTATCGACAAGGCCGTCGTGGCCGCCGTTGCCGAGCTGAAGACCATCTCCAAGCCGACCGCCGACGACAAGGCGATTGCCCAGGTCGGTACCATCTCGGCCAACTCGGACGAGTCGATCGGCCAGATCATCGCTGACGCGATGAAGGAAGTCGGCAAGGAAGGCGTGATCACCGTTGAAGAAGGCTCGGGCCTGGACAACGAGCTGGACGTGGTCAAGGGCATGCAGTTCGACCGCGGCTACCTGTCCCCGTACTTCATCAACAACCAGCAGTCGCAGACCGCTGACCTGGATGACCCGTTCATCCTGCTGCACGACAAGAAGATCTCCAACGTCCGTGACCTGCTGCCGGTGCTGGAAGGCGTCGCCAAGGCCGGCAAGCCGCTGCTGATCGTGGCCGAAGAAGTCGAAGGCGAAGCGCTGGCGACCCTGGTGGTCAACACCATCCGTGGCATCGTCAAGGTCGTGGCCGTCAAGGCGCCGGGCTTCGGCGACCGTCGCAAGGCGATGCTGGAAGACATGGCCGTGCTGACCGGCGGCACCGTGATCTCCGAAGAAGTGGGCCTGTCGCTGGAAAAGGCCACCATCAAGGACCTGGGCCGCGCCAAGAAGGTGCAGGTCTCCAAGGAGAACACCACCATCATCGATGGCGTGGGTGACAAGGCTGCCGTCGACGCACGCGTCGGCCAGATCAAGACCCAGATCCAGGACACCTCCTCGGATTACGACCGCGAGAAGCTGCAGGAACGCGTGGCCAAGCTGGCCGGTGGCGTTGCCGTGATCAAGGTCGGTGCTTCGACCGAAATCGAGATGAAGGAAAAGAAGGATCGCGTCGACGACGCCCTGCACGCTACCCGTGCAGCCGTTGAAGAAGGCGTGGTCCCGGGCGGCGGCGTGGCCCTGGTCCGTGCGGTCACCGCACTGGCCGGCCTGAAGGGTGCCAACGAAGACCAGAACCACGGCATCCAGATCGCCCTGCGCGCGATGGAAGCCCCGCTGCGCGAAATCGTGGCCAACGCCGGTGAAGAACCGTCGGTCATCATCAACAAGGTCAAGGAAGGCACCGGCAGCTTCGGCTACAACGCCGCCACCGGCGAGTTCGGCGACATGCTGCAGTTCGGCATCCTGGACCCGACCAAGGTGACCCGTTCGGCGCTGCAGAACGCGGCCTCGATCGCTGGCCTGATGATCACCACCGAAGCCATGGTTGCCGAAGCTCCGAAGAAGGACGAGCCGGCCATGGGTGGCGCCGGTGGCATGGGCGGCATGGGTGGCATGGGCGGCATGGACTTCTAAGTCCCCACGTTCGCCCCGCAATGAAAAACCCCGCCGCAAGGCGGGGTTTTTTGTGGCCGGCTGCGATGGCATCGCTTTCCGAGCGGCTCATCCTGCGTCCTGCAGGGTGTGTGTGCTTGCTTCCTGCGGCGTCATCAGTGCTGCATGCAACCAGGTCATGAAAGCAGGTATCGCCGCGTTGGCCTCGCCGTCCGCACGCGTCACCGCGTAGTAGGCGAAGGCCTGTGGCCAGGGCTGCTCGATCACCACCTGCAGCCGGTCATTGGCGAGTTCTTCGGCCGCGTGGATGTCGCGCACCAGGGCGATGCCTTGCCCGGCCACCGCCGCGCGGATCAGCAACAGGTCGTCATCGAACGCAGGGCCGCGCTCCAGTCGTTCATCGATGGGCAGATCCAGTGCCTGGAACCACAGCCGCCAGTCGCTGCGGTCGGCGTCCTGCAGCAGCGGCAACTGCAGGCAATCCTGCACCGTACCCACGGCAGGCGCGCTGGCCAGCAGCGCAGGGCTGGCCACCGGCAGCAGTACCGGCGCCAGAAGATGCTCGGCATGCAGGCCAGGGTAGCGGCCCAGTCCATGACGGATCGCGATGTCCACGCCGTCGCGGCGCAGGTTGGACAACGCCGCGCTCGCATCCAGCTGAACGTCCACCTGCGGATGCAACGCACTGAACCCGCCCAGTCGCGGCGCCAACCACTGTGCGGCGAAACTGGGTGCGGCACTGATGCGTAGCGTGCACCGTGTTTCCCAGCGTTCGAGTGTCTGCAGGCTCTGTGCGATCTGATCGAAGGCCTGCAGCAGCTCCGGATACACGCGCGTGCCGGCTGCACTGAGCACCACGCCATGCCGGGTGCGGTCGAACAGGCTCACGCCCAGCCGCTCCTGCAGCTGTCGAAGCTGCTGGCTGATTGCACCAGGTGTCACCCCCATCGCATCGGCGGCGGCGGTCAGGCTGCCATGGCGGCCGGTTTCAACGAAGGCCCGCAGGCCCAGCAGCGGCAGCACCGCACCCATCTCCACTCTCCTGTAACCGCGTCGGCACCCGCCGAGCGACGACAGCATATCGACCGCACTGCAGGCTGTCGCGCGCGCGTCGCGCACGTTGAGCCCCGCTCAACTCCCCGTGCAGGAGACATCGTTTCCCCACGATGCAGGTCTTTCCTAGACTGCCCGCACGGCTGCTGCAGCGCCCGTTTCCGCATCGCCTGGCCTCGTCCATCGAAGGCCGGTGCGTGCCGTCGCTCCCTGCCGTCCAGGAATCCTCGTGAACGAACCATCGCTGCACCTGTATACCGACAGCTCGCCCAATGGCTTCAAGGCCACCATCGCACTGGAAGAACTGGGTCTTCCCTATCACCTTCACCACGTCCACATCGCCGATGGTGAACATCGCCATCCCGACTTCTTGCGGCTCAACCCGCATGGCCGCATTCCCGTGCTGGAAGATCGCGCGCGCGGCATCGTTGTCTTCGAATCGGCGGCGATCCTGATGTACCTGGCCGAACAGGGCAATGCGTTGCTGCCTTCCGAACCGGCTGCACGCTGGGAGACGCTGACCTGGCTGATGTTCCATGCCGCCAGCGTCGGCCCGATCCTCGGCCAGCGCGTGCATTTCGAGCACTTCGCACAACAGCCCGATTCCGCGGCAATCGAACGCTACCGCCGCCTGAGCGACGAGCTGTTCGGCGTACTCGACCAGCGCCTGCAGGGACGCGAGTGGTTGGCTGGCGATCACTACTCGATTGCCGACATCGCCCACTTCGGCTGGCTGCACATCGCCCGCATCATCGGCATCGATTTGTCGCGGCATCGCCATCTGGATGCGTGGTACGCACGGGTTGCCGCACGCCCTGCGGTACAGCGCGGCGTGCAGCTGCCCGAACCGGCCACCGGACCGTAAGGAGGCGATGCTGATGAATGATTCCCTTGCGATGCCGGGCGCATCGGCGCCCGCCTTTGCCACGCACCCGGGCTACCAGCGCATGTTCCGCGCCGACGCGCTGACCCTGGGCATCTACCTGCCGCTGCGTTTCTACCAGGGCGACATGGCCGTGCTGCAGGGCCAGGCGCGGCTGGTGGAGGAGATCGACCGCCATGGCTTCGCTGCGGTATGGGTGCGTGACGTACCGCTGTTCGATCCGCTGTTCGGTGATGCAGGCCAGCTGTTCGATCCATTCACCTACCTTGCGTGGCTGGCAGCGCGCACGCAGCGCGTGGCCCTGGCCACCGGCAGTGTGGTGCTGCCGCTGCGCCACCCGATCGATCTGGCCAAGGCGGCGGCGTCGATCGATCAGCTGTCCGGTGGGCGGCTGGTGATGGGTGTGGCGTCCGGTGATCGACCGCTGGAGTTCCCGGCCTATGGGGTGGAGCACGCGGCGCGCGGAGAGCGCTTCGCCATCGCCATGAATGAGATGCGCCGTTGGCTGCAACCGGGGGTGGGTGGGCGGATGACGCATGCTTGGGCCGAGCAGGGCGTGCAGTTGCTGCCGCCCACGGTCAGTGGCCGCGTTCCGCTGGTTGTCACCGGTGGCGCACGTCAGCCACTGGAGTGGATCGGCCAGCATGCCGATGGGTGGCTGACCTATCCAGAGGCCACCCATGACAACGCCGGTCCGCAGCGGCTGGCCGCGAAGATCGGCGCCTGGCGCGCGCTGATTCCGGATGGCGGCTTCCGTCCGCACATGACCAACGAGTGGATCGACCTGGTGGATGACCCGGATCATCCACGCACGCCGCTGCAAGGGGGCTATACCCTGCGCACCGGCCGCAAGGGCCTCATCGACCTGCTGCAGGCCTGGCAGCGCGCCGGCGTGAATCACGCGGCGCTGGGTATCCAGTTCGCCGCGCGTCCTGCCGGCGACGTGCTGCAGGAGTTGGCGGAGGAGGTGCTGCCGCTGTTCCCGTCGCATCCGGGGCCGGCGCCGAAGGTGATGGACTGGTAGCACGTTCGCAGGCGCCGGCCGCTGCTCAGTTGGCCGGCCGACGCAGGCAGATCCGTGCGGCGCCGGCACCGATGTCCACCTGGCCGCCGCGCATTGCATCGGCACCGAGGATCAGCGCCGGCCGTGCCTCCAGGCCAATGGCCTTGAATACCGGCAGCTCGCTGATCCGTACTTCCATCGGGGGATGTCGCCAGCCAGCGCTGGTCATGCTGGGCAGGGTGTACAGCCAGGTGGCCTGGCTTCCGCCACCCAGGCCTTCAGTGCCTTTCCCGCGAACACGCACGCGCTGGTCGCTGCCGTCGGTACGCACGCCCAATGCGCGTGCGGCTTCGGCATTGAGCACGGTCTGCGCCGCGCCGGTATCGACCACGGTGATGGCTTCCACACCGGCATCACCCAGTGCCACCGTGATGAAACCGAAGTGGCGCAATCCAGCCTTGCGATCCGGCAGCGCGTTGGCCTGGCACCCGTTTCCATCCAGCGCGAGCCGGCCCGGGGTCCACAGCGCGAGCTCTTGGCGGCCGAAGTCCCAGCGGGTATCCCAGCGTCCGGTCAGGTCATTGCCGACCAGGCCATCAATGACCGCCTCATCATCCTTCGCCAACGAGGACAGATCGGCCTGAACGCCACTGGCCTGCAGCTGCCAGCTGCCCAGCCGCCAGGACGTGCTGCGCATCCGTCGCAGCTGGGCCGTCTTCGCACTGGCACCCTGCGCATGCGACACCGCTGCATCGGCGTCCTCCAGACCATAGCGCCGGGTCACGCGGTCATCCACCAGGGTCGCACCGGCTGCACTGTCGACCACGAAGCGCAACGGCTCCGCACGCCCGTCCAGCGAGACGGCCACGGCCGGATGCCCGCCCTGCATCCACATCGGCAACACGTGTTCGGGGGCATCGCCTGCCAGCACAGGCAGCGGGAGGGCAAGCAGGGGAAGCAGGGGAAGCAGGGTGAGGCGCAAGGGCCATCTCCGTAGTGATCGATGACGACCATTGGCGCGCCCTGGCGTATCGCGGGAATATCGGCGCTGATACCGTCCTGATACACAACGGCCCGATACTGACCCCATGAACGCTCCCGCCCGGGTCATCGTTGTCGATGACGACGCCAGCATCCGTGATGCCATCGCCGACTGCCTGCAGCTGCATGGCTACGATGTGCGGGTGGCGGGCGGTGCGGCAGCGTTGGATGTGCTGCTGCAGGCCGAGCGCCCGGACGTGATCATCCTCGACTGGATGATGCCCGGCGAGGATGGCCTGTCGGTCTGCCGCCGGCTGCAGGCGCGGGCGATCCCGATCCTGATGCTGTCGGCGATGGGCAGCGCGCCGGACCGGGTGATCGGTCTGGAGATGGGGGCAGACGACTACCTGGCCAAACCGTTTGATCCGCGTGAGCTGCTGGCACGGGTGCGGGCGCTGTTGCGCCGCCAGCACAAGCTGCGTGAGCAGGTGGCCAACGAGCTGCGCTTTTCTGGATGGCGGTTGCTTCCTGGGCAGCGCCGCCTGATCACGCCGGATGGCGCTGAGCTGGCCTTGAGCCGTGGTGAATTCTCCCTGCTGCTGGTGCTGGCCGAGCGCCCCGGGCGGGTGCTCGGCCGCGAGCAGTTGCTGCAGCTGATGCACGGCGAACCCAGCGACAGCGTCGATCGTGCCATCGATCTGGCGATCAGCCGGTTGCGCCGCAAGCTGGGACACGCTGTGCCCGGCGCTGAAACCCTGGTGCAGACACTGCGCGGGGAAGGCTATCGCTTCGGTACCGAGGTCCAGGTGCTGTGAATACGCGCTGGTCCACTGCGCGCTGGATCGCGGTGCTGGCCCTGGCCAGCCTGTTGCTGGCCACCCTGGTCAGCGTCGCGGTGGTGGGCTGGATGCCACGCCCCGCGCCGCCGCCGATGCGGTTGGACCAGGCCACGCAGGTGCTGCGGGGGGAACAGGCGCCGGCGTCGCTGGGCCTGCATCTGGCGACGCAGGCAGCGCCGCCGCAAGGCAGCGCCAGCGACTGGCTTACGCAGCTGGCGGCGCTGCAGCTGGGCTCGCCGGTGGAGGATGTTCGGCTGGTATGGAGTGGACAAGGCAAGGCGCCCGATGTGCAGATCATCGAAGGTGGCGCGGTGCTGGATGCCACGGCGCGGGCCGGCGTACTGAAGGCGCAGTCAGCAGTGCTGACCGCCATGCAATGGCCGCCGTTCGAACTGGGCGTGCGCCAGGCCGATGGCCGTTGGCGGGTGGTGGGCAGCGATCACAGCGATCTGGCGGCCTGGCGCCGCCAGGTGGTGCTTGCCCTGCTGGGCGGTGCCGTACTGCTGGCGCCGTTGGCAGCATGGGCGTCAATCCGCTTGGGGCGCCCGTTGCGACGCTTGGCCGAAGCCAGTGCACGTGTGGATCTGCAGGCCGACACACCCTTGCCGGATGACGGCCCGCGCGAAGTGCAGGTGCTGGCTGCGGCGATCAGCGCGGGTCGTGGGCGGCTGCGCGAACAGGCACAGGACATGACCCGCATGCTGGCTGCTGTAGCGCACGACCTGCGCACGCCGCTGACCGGCCTGCGCCTGCGTGCGGAGTTCGCACCACCGGCACAGGCCGCACGGATGGTGGCCGACATCGAACGCATGGATACGATGATCGAGCAGGTGCTCGACTACGCACGCGGCGAACTGCAACCGCTGGAGTTGCGGCGGCTTGACCTGGCGGCGTTGCTGGAAGAGTGCGTGCAGAGTGCTCTCCTGCGCGGCATCGAAATCTCCGCCGAGGGACCGGACGTGCTGCCTTGGCAGGGCGATGCGCTCCTGCTGCGGCGGGCGATCGACAACCTCATCGACAACGCCGCTCGCTATGCCGGCGCAGTGGAACTGCGGGTCGCGGTGGTGGGGCGCAGGGCGCAGCTGGATGTGATGGACCGCGGACCGGGCATCGCCGAGGGCGACCGTGTACGCCTGCTGCAACCGTTCCAGCGCAGCGAGAGTTCGCGCAGTCGCGCCACCGGCGGAGCGGGACTTGGGCTGGCAGTGGCGGCCAACGTGGCACGGCGGCATGCAGGCGAACTGCAGCTGCTGCAACGTGATGGCGGTGGATTGATCGCCCGCCTGCTGCTGGGGACGGCTCCCTGACAGCACGTACGGATTGACGCGGCCCCGCCCTTTCGATTTATGATTAGGCGCCTAATCATATCGGTATGGATGATGATCGAAGCCAAGCACAATGCCCTGCTGGAAGAGGCGCTGCGACGCGGCCATGCCAATGTCGCGCAGCTGCGCCTGTGCTTCCAGCTGCTGTCGTTGTCGTCGTCCATCGACCACGATTGCGCCACCCGGCTGGCGCCACATGGGCTCAGCGAAGGGCGCTTCATCGTGCTGTTCCTGCTGCACGGCGCCGGTGGCACGCTGCCGCCCCATGAGCTTGCCGAGCGCGCTGGCGTCACCCGCGCCACCATCAGCGGCCTCCTCGATGGCCTGCAGCGCGAAGGCCAGCTGCAGCGGCGCAGCGATCCCGAAGATGGCCGTCGTCTCCAGATCGTGTTGACCGCACAGGGAAAACGCTTGGCCGAGACGCTGTTCGATCAGCACACGCAGTGGATCGGTGGCCTGTTCAATGGTCTGGACACCGATGAACAGCAGCAGCTGTCGCGGTTGCTGCACAAGGTCTGGCAGCACACCGATGCTGGACGAGAGCCCGCAGCATGAGCCCGGCGATTGCGGCGGAACGGCTGCATGAACTCAACACCGGCAACGTCCCCGCCACCCATCTGGGCGAATGCCTGGCAGTGGATTTCGCCGCACTGCTGCAGGTGGTGGCGACTGCGCTTGCACCGGAAGCGCTGCAGCGCATGCGGGATGCCTCAGGCAAGGGCATCACGCTGCGCATGGCCTTGGCCGCGCAACTGCTGCGTGAGGCGGGGCAGGGCGAGCCTCTGCTCTGGCAGCATCACCGCTCCGATACCGTGCGCGGCTGGGCCTGCTACCTGATCGGCAGCGATGCCCGCGCAACGTTGGCAGAGAAGCTGCAGCAGATGCGCACGCTGGCCGATGACCCACACTTCGGTGTGCGCGAATGGGCGTGGCTGGCGCTACGCACGGACATCGTTGCCGCGCCGATGCAGGCGCTTGAGTACCTGCAACCGTGGACGCTGGAAGCGTCGCCGTACTTGCGTCGCTTTGCCTGTGAAGCACTGCGTCCGCGCGGTGTCTGGGCCACGCATATCGCGCTGTTCAAGCAGCACCCGGAGCATGCTTCCGCGCTGCTGGAAGCACTGGCTGACGACCCGGAACGCTACGTGCAGGACTCGGTCGGCAACTGGCTCAATGACGCCGGCAAGACTCGGCCGCAGTGGCTGCGCGAGCTGTGCACGCGTTGGCAGCACGAGCGCCACAGCGACGCCAACACCTACATCCGCAAACGCGCACTGCGCTCGTTCCGGTAGTGCCGGCCGCTGGCCGGCAACCCCGCAACCTCGTAAACCTCAAGGAAGAACCTCATGTCCCATACCTTCATCGAGCTCTACACCGCCACACCTGCCTGGACCGCACTCCCGCCCGAGCAGCGGAATGCCTTCTTCGCTCGTATCGGAGCCGGCATGCAGCAGTTCGATCCAGCCCGCATCACGCCGCTGGCGATGGGCCGCATTGCCACGGACGTACCGCACGGCAGCGATGAGCAGTTCTATGCGGTCTGGCGCTGCGCCAGCCGCGAGGAGGTCGATGCGCTGGTCGCCGGCATTGCCGCGACCGGCTGGCATGCGTACTTCACCACTACCCATGCGACAGGCGCGGTGGACAGCATGGACCAGCACCTGGCCGACCTGGCGGGGTTGTAGCGGCGTGGCAGACGCCGACAGATCCCGGTCCTCGGCATGAGTGGCACATGCGCCTGTCACCCAGACACGGTAAACAGGACATTGCCCATGTCCATCCGCAGGGAAGTCGATCATGCAGAGCACGCTCCAGGTCACGCTGTTCGGCCCTCTTGGCGACAGCCCGGCGTTGCAGTTGCCGGGGCTGGAAGGGCCGTCGGTGGCCATCCCGGAATCGGTCCTGCGGCAGTTGGTCTCCGACCTCTACACCGCGCGTTCCCTGCTTAATCCCGAGCAGCTGGACGAGGCCAGGCTGGAGCTGGACCGCGTGCTGGAGCGCTGGGCCGACATCCATGAGGGCCTGCTGCTGGACGTGGAAGTGCATGGCAAATGAGCAACATTGCGTGGCTGCTGCCGCGTAGGCAGGGCTGGCGCGCACCTCGCTGAACCGCGTCCCCAGTTGCGGATGAAACATTTTGCACTGCGCAAAAGCTGTGCTATCAATAGATCCCATGAACGCAGCCGCCACCCGCTTTTACTGGTATTACTTTCCGAAGCCACTGGCGGAGGAAGGACTGCGCTCACCCTGAAGAAAGCTTCAGACGCATTCCCGAAAGCCGCCAGCGAACCTGGCGGCTTTTTTCATGCCGCCACGCTGGGGACCCCCAACGTTCCGGAGATCTCCTGCAATGCCCCCGCACACCGACGACCTGCGTATCCGCACCATCGAACCGCTGACACCGCCCGCGCAGCTGCTGGCGATGCTGCCCTGTGACGATGAAGCCTCCGACACCGTCAGCGCCTCGCGCGCGGCCCTGCACCAGATCCTGCATGGCCGTGACGACCGCCTGGCAGTGGTGGTGGGCCCATGCTCGATCCACGACCCGAAGGCCGCCATCGAGTACGCCCAGCGCCTGAAGCCGCTGCGTGACGCGCTGGCCGGGGAACTTGAAATCGTCATGCGCGTGTACTTCGAGAAGCCGCGCACCACGGTGGGCTGGAAGGGCCTGATCAACGACCCGGACCTGGACGGCAGCTTCAAGATCGACAAGGGCCTGCGCATCGCCCGCGGCCTGCTGCGCGACATCAACAAGCTCGGCCTGCCGGCCGGTGTCGAGTTCCTCGACGTGATCTCGCCGCAGTACATCGCCGACCTGGTGGCATGGGGCGCGATCGGCGCACGCACCACCGAAAGCCAGGTGCATCGCGAGCTGGCCTCGGGGCTGTCGTGCCCGGTCGGCTTCAAGAACGGCACCGATGGCAACGTGAAGATCGCCGCTGACGCGGTGGGTGCCGCGTCCAATCCGCATCACTTCCTGTCGGTCACCAAGCAGGGCGGTACCGCCATCGTGTCGACCACCGGCAACCCGGATTGCCATGTGATCCTGCGCGGCGGCAAGCAGCCGAACTACGACGCAGGCAGTGTTGCCGAGGCCTGCCAGGTGCTGGCCAAGGCCAAGCTGCCGACGCGTCTGATGATCGACGCCAGCCATGCCAACAGCCTGAAGAACCCGGAGAACCAGCCGAAGGTGATCGACGACATCGCCGTTCAGCTGGAAGACGGCGAACAGCGCATCGTTGGCGTGATGATCGAGAGCCATCTGGTCGGTGGCCGCCAGGAACTGGTGGAAGGCCAGCCGCTGGTCTATGGGCAGAGCATCACCGATGGCTGCATCGACTGGGACACCACCGTGACGGTGCTGGAGCGACTGGCTGCGGCCGTGCGCGCCCGTCGCGACGTGAAGGTGTCCGAAGCAGCTTGATGGAAGCCGCCTGAGTGCGGCACGTGTGTGGATGGCGGCCAGCGCCTGCGGGGGTGCGGCCGCGATCAGGGCCGGTCGGAGTTGGAGACCGGCCCATCTGCACCGGCGATGCGCCTGGCGCTGCGCATGAGCGACAGCGCCAGGTACATCGCCGGGGTGGCAGTAGATCCACGCCATGCGTGGACGATTCGCCGTCCCCGGCAATGACGGCTACGACCCGCTGGAGGCCACATTTGTCGCGGGCCCGTCGGGTCGCACCCGGCACGCCAAGTGGTCCAGTCCGCACAGTGCGATGATCCGCCTTGGACACGTAGAGTCGAGCTTGCTCGACTGCGGAAAAACGTGCACCAACGGCAGTCGAGCAAGCTCGACTCTACTCAAGGTCCGCAGTAGATCCACGCCATGTATGGATGTGGGCCACAATGCGATCACTTCTCCTTGCGGCTGCCGCCATGAAAGAACTGATCATCCCTGAAGCTGCCCAACGCGACGAATCTTCGGTCGAGATGATTCGCGTGTGGATCGCTGAGCGCGGGCTGCATGCATCATTGAAAGTGGGGCTGTACGAGGATCGCCCCGACATCCGCGAAGAACGTGCCTGGGGGCGAATTCTTGCAGATGTTGCCCAGCACGTTGCCGACGCGCTGGTGACCAGTGAGGGCATGGACCGTGACGTGGTGGTCGAGGCCATCAAGGCAGCCTTCAACGAGGAGCTGCAGGCGCCATCCAGCGGCCGGTCCGGCGGGTTCGTCGTGCGGCATTGACGGTAGATCCACGCCACGCGTGGATGAATTCCCCGCCCCACCTTCACCGCTTCGCCCGAATCCTCGCCAACGCCAGATACATCGCCGGGGTCGTGTACAGCGTCAACCATTGGCTGACCAGCAAGCCGCCGACAATCGCAATGCCCAGCGGTTGCCGCAGCTCCCAGCCTTCGCCGTTGGCCAGCATCAGCGGCAGCGTGCCGAGCAGCGCCGCCAGCGAGGTCATCAGGATCGGCCGCAGGCGCAACCGCGCGGCTTCCATCACTGAATCCTGCGCGCTCAGCCCGCGCCGCTCGCCGGCCAGCGCGAAGTCCACCAGCAGGATGGTGTTCTTCATCACCACACCGACCAGCAGGAACAGACCGAGCAGCGCGATCAGGTTCAGTTCGTTGCCGAACAGCCACAGCGCCAGCAGCGCGCCGACACCGGCCGAAGGCAGGGTGGACAGGATCACCAGCGGCTGCAGGAAGCTCTCGTAGAGGATGCCCAGCACCAGGTAGACCGCCAGCGTGGCGCCCAGCACCAGCCATAGCTGGCGCGCGCGCAGCTGATCCAGCCCGCCGGCTTCACCGGACAGTTTTCCCTGGACCGAACGCGGCAGCATCAGTTTCGACATCGCACCATCGATCGCCTGCGTGGCCTGTTCCAGGCCCACCCCCGATGCCAGCGCGAACTCGATCCAGATCGAGGCGAACTGCTCGCTGTGGTACACCCGGTCCGGTACCATGCCATAGCGCCAGCTGGCGATGCTCGACAGCGGAATGCGCTGGCCGTTGCCATCGATCACCTGCAGTCGTGACAGCGTGCCCGGGTCCTGGGTGTGCTTCGGGTCCAGCTCCATCACCACGCGGTACTGGTTGAGGCTGTCGTATAGCGTGGCGACCTGGCGCTGGCTGAAGGAGTTGTTGAGCATGTTGGCCACCGTGCGCAGGTCCACGCCGTGGCGCGCGGCTGCTTCGCGGTCGATATCCAGCACCACCTGGCGCATGCCCGCTTCACCCTGTGCTTCCACGTCAACCAGTTCGGGCAGGCCACGCAGCGCGGCCGCCACCTTCGGCGCCCATTCGCGCAGTGGTGCTGTATCGGCCGACAGCAGCTGGAACTCGTACTTGCCACTGCTGCCGGCGCCCTCCAGGCGGATGTCCTGGTCCACCCACAGATAGAGATTGCCGCCGGGCAGCTTGGGCAGCCGCGCGCGCAGGCGGTCGATCACCTGCTGGCTGGACACCTTGCGCTCGGCCATCGGCTTCATCTTGATCATGATGAAGGCGTTGTTGACCCCGTTGCTGCCACCGATGTAGCCGATGATTTCCTCGATGGCCGGATCGGACAGCAACAGCTTCCTGTACGCATCGATCTTCGGTTGCATGGCCTGGAAGGACAGGCCGTCATCGCCGCGCGCGAAGCCGCGCAGCTGCGCGGTGTCCTGCTTGGGCACGATGCCCTTGGGCACCTGCTGGAACAGCCACGTGTTAAGCGCGATGACTGCAACGAAGGCCAGCAACGGCCAGCGCAGCCGGCGCAGGCTGGCCTGAAGCGTGCGCAGGTAGGCGCTGCGCACACGTTCGAACAGCGCATTGCTGCCCCGCTGCCAGCGCGAGGGTTGCTGCGCGGCATCCACGAACAATCGTGCACACAGCATCGGCACCAGGCTCAGCGCGACCAGCACGGAGACCGTCATGGCCGCCACAAGGGTCAACGAGAATTCGCGGAACAGGCGTTCGACGAAGTCGTCCAGGAACAGGATGGAGACGAACACCACGGCCAGTGCAACGTTCATCGACAGCAGCGTGGCACCGACTTCCGATGCACCCCGTACTGCCGCCTGCCAGCGGTCGGCGCCCAGTTCGCGATGGCGGGCGATGTTCTCCAGCACCACGATGGCATCGTCCACCACCAGCACCGCCGCGACAATCAACGCCATCAGCGAGAGCGTGTTGAGCGAGAAGCCCATCAGCGCGATCAGCGCCAGCGTACCGAACAGCACCACCGGAATCGCCACGCTGGGCACCAGCGCTGCACGCCAGTGGCCGAGGAAGCCGAGCACCACCAGCACCACCAGCACGATCGCCAGCACCAGCGTGAGCTCTGCTTCGTGCAGGGTGGCGCGGATCACCGGCGAGCGGTCCATCACCAGCCGCATGTCCACGCTGGAGGGCAACAGCGCATGCAGTTGCGGTAGCTGCGCCTGGATGGCATCAACGGTGGCGATGATGTTGGCGCCGGGTTGGCGGCTGACGATCAGCAGCACGGCGGGGCGTTCGTTGTGGAAGCCGCTGGCGTAACGGTCTTCCACGCCATCGGCAACGGCGGCGACATCGCCCAGCCGCAGCGTGCGGTCGTCGCTGACCTTCAATGCCAGTTCGCGGTACTGCGCGGCCTGGCGCAGCTGCAGCGGCGCTTCCAGCTGCCACTGCTGGCGGTCATCGCCCACGGCACCCAGCGGGCGCATGGCGTTGGCGCGGCCGATGGCCTGGGCCACGTCCTCCAGCGCCAGGCCTGCATGGTTCAGTGCATTCGGGTCCAGCGATACACGCACGGCGGGCAAGGCGCTGCCGCCCACCTGCACTTCGCCCACGCCCGGTACCTGCGACAGCTTCTGCGCCAGCACGGTGGAGGCCAGATCATACAGCTGGCCTGGCGAACGCGTGTCCGAGGTCAGTGCCAGCGCCAGGATCGGTGCCTGTGAGGGATTGACCTTGCGGTACTGCGGCATGCCGGGCATGCCACTGGGCAACTGCCCGCGTGCAAGATTGATGGCGGCCTGCACTTCACGCGCTGCCTCATCGATGTCGCGGCCGAGTACGAACTTCAGTTCGATCTGGGTCTGGCCCTGGGTGCTGGCCGAGTCGATGCGTGAGATGCCGGGCAGGCTGCCCAGTGCGCGCTCCAGCGGCGTGGCGACGGTGGCTGCCATCGACTCGGGCGAGGCGCCGGGCAGGCTGGCACTGACTTCAATGGCCGGGTAATCGACCTGTGGCAGCGGCGCCACCGGCAACAGGCGCAATGCCAGCAGGCCGGCCAGCACCAGCGCCACCGCCAGCAGGATCGTCGCTACCGGGCGCTGCACGCAGGCCTGCGCCAGGCGCGCGATGGGGGTCACGCGCTCGCCTCGTCAACGGCCACCGGGGACGTCGCACGGCCACGCTGCAGGCGATCAAAGGCCAGGTAGATCACCGGCGTGGTGAACAGGGTCAGTACCTGGCTGACCAGCAGCCCCCCCACCATCACCCAGCCCAGTGGCTGCCGCAGCTCGGCGCCGGAACCGCTGGCCAGCATCAGCGGCACTGCGCCGAACAGCGCGGCCAGCGTGGTCATCAGGATCGGCCGGAAGCGCAGCAGCGCGGCCTGATGGATCGCCTCGCGCGGTGACATGCCGCGTGTGCGCTGCGCGTCCAGCGCGAAGTCGATCATCATGATCGCGTTCTTCTTCACCAGGCCGATCAGCAGCACGATGCCGATCACCGCGATCAGGTCCAGGCTGCGTCCGCTTACCCACAGTGCCGCCAACGCACCGACGGTGGCCGAGGGCAGGGTGGAGAGGATGGTGATGGGGTGGATGAAGCTCTCGTAGAGCACGCCCAGCACGATGTACATCACCACCACCGCGGCCAGGATCAGCCACAGTGTGGACGACAGCGAGCTGCTGAAGGCCGCTGCGGCACCCTGCAGGCGAAGTTCGATGCTCTGCGGCAGGTTCACCTGTGCGCGCGCGGCGTGCACAGCCTCCACCGCTTCGCCCAGCGAAGCACCCGGGGCAAGGTTGAACGACAGCGTGGCCGCCGGGAACTGGCCCACGTGATTGCGTAGCAGTGCGGACGGACCCACCTCTACCCGCGCCACCGCACCCAGCGGCACGGTCTGCCCACTGCTGCTGCGCACACGCAGGCCCGTGATCGCCTCCGGCCCGGGCTGTCGTGAAGGATCGGCCTCCAGCACCACCCGGTACTGGCTGGCCTGGGTGAAGATGGTCGAAATCTGGCGCTGCCCATAGGCGTCGTACAGCGCATCGGCTACTGCTTCCACGCTCACGCCCAGGCGCGCCGCCGCATCGCGGTCGATCGCCACGCGCGCCTGCCGGCCCTGCATCTGCAGATCGCTGGCGACATCGCGCAGTGCAGGTTGCTGGCGTAGCGCCTGCAGCAGCTTCGGGGTCCAGCGTTCCAGTGTTTCAAGATCCGGCGTGGTCAGGGTGAACTGGTACTGGGTGCGGCTGATGCGGTCTTCGATGCCCAGCTCCTGTACCGGCTGCAGGTACAGGGTGATGCCGGGGATCTTCGACACGCGCTGTTGCAGGCGCGCCATCACCACGGCGGCGCCATCGCGGTCGCCGTGCGGTTTCAGCTCGATCAGCAGGCGGCCGGTATTGAGCGTGGCATTGTTGCCGTCCACGCCGATGTAGGACGAGACGCTGGCCACCGCCTCGTCGGCTTCGATGGCCGCCGCCAGCGCCTGCTGGCGCTCGCGCATGGCCTGGAACGAGATCGCCTGCGGCGCTTCGCTGATGCCCTGCACCAGGCCGGCATCCTGCACCGGGAAGAAACCCTTGGGCACGGCGAAGTACAGCGCCACGGTCAGTGCGAGGGTGGCAACGGTGGCCAGCAGCATCAGCGGCTGGCGCTGCAGCACCCAGCGCAGCTGGCGGTCGTAGAGGCCGATGACGCGGTCGAAGACATCGGGCGCATGTGCAGTCTTCGCGTGCGGCTTCAGGAACCGCGCGCACAGCATCGGCGTCAGCGTCAGCGAGACCACCAGCGAAATGCCGATGGCTACAGCCAGTGTCACTGCGAACTCATGGAACAGTGCACCCACCAGGTCGGCCATGAACAGCAGCGGGATCAGCACCGCGATCAGCGAAACAGTCAGCGACACCAGGGTGAAGCCGATCTCGGCTGCGCCTTTCAGCGCTGCATCGCGGGGGCTTTCGCCTTCCTCCAGATGGCGGGCGATGTTCTCCAGCATCACGATGGCATCGTCCACCACGAAGCCGGTGGCGATGGTCAGCGCCATCAGCGTGAGGTTGTTGAGCGAATAGCCGGCCAGCAGCATCACCGCGAAGGTGCCGATGAGCGACAGCGGCACCGCGACGCTGGGAATGAGCGTGGCCGGCAGATTGCGCAGGAACACCCAGGTGACCAGCACCACCAGGCCGATGGCCAGTACCAGTTCTTTCTGCACGCCGCGCACCGACGCGCGGATCGATTCGGTGCGGTCGCTCAGTACATTCATCTGCACGCCGGCGGGCAGCGTGGCCTGCAGCTGCGGCAGCAGCGTACGCACCTGCTCGACCACGGCGATCACGTTGGCGCCGGGCTGGCGCTGGATGTTCACCAGCACTGCCGGCGTGGTACCGCTCCACGCAGCCAACTGGCGGTTCTCGGCGCCATCGGCAATGGTGGCTACATCGCCCAGCCGCAGCGGCGCGCCGTCGCGCCAGGCCAGTACCAGGGCACGGTACTCATCCACGCTGCGCATCTGATCGTTGGCATCGAGCATCACCGCGCGGATCGGGCCATCGAAACTGCCCTTGGGCAGGTTGACGTTGGCGGCGGCGATGGCGGTGCGGATGTGGTCCATGCCCAGGTTGTTGGCGGCCAGCGCCGCTGGATTGACCTGGATGCGCACCGCCGGGCGCTGGCCACCGGCCAGGCTGACCAGGCCGACGCCGGGCAACTGCGCCAGGCGCTGGGCGATGCGCGTATCCACCAGATCGTGCACCTGCGGCAGCGACAGGCCTTGCGAGGTCACCGCCAAGGTCAGGATGGGGGTGTCGGCCGGGTTGACCTTGCGGTACACCGGCGGCACCGGCAGGTCCCCGGGCAGGAAGCTGCCCGCCGCGTTGATGGCGGCCTGCACGTCCTGCTCGGCCACACCCAGCGACACCTCCAGCCCGAACTGCAGGGTAATGACCGAGGCGCCACCGGAACTGGTCGACGACAGTTGTTTCAGGCCGGGAATCTGGCCGAGCTGGCGCTCCAGCGGTGCGGTGATGGTGCGTGTGGTCAGTTCGGGGCTGGCCCCCGGATACAGCGTGGTGATCTGGATGATCGGGTAATCGACCTGCGGCAGCGCCGCCACCGGCAGCAGGCGATAGGCCAGCACGCCGGACAGCAGCAGCGCCACCATCAGGAGAGTCGTTGCGACCGGGCGCAGGATGAACGGGCGCGAGAGGTTCATGCGCCGGCCTTGGTCGCGGCCTCCTCGGTGATGATCTCCACCGCCGTGCCGTCTTCCAGCCCGTCGATGCCTTCGATCACCACCTTGTCCCCTGCGGCCAGCCCGGAGCGCACGGCCACGCGTCCATCATCGGCTGGACCGAGCACCACGGTGCGGCGCTGTGCCTTGCTGTCCTTGTCGACGATATGCACGTAGTTGCCCTGGCTGCCGAACTGCACGGCGGCATCGGGAATCAGCAGCGCGGGCTGCTCGCCCAGCTGCAGGCGGACGTTGACGAACTGGTTGGGGAACAGCGCCAGATCGTGGTTGTCGAAGTGCGCACGCAGTTTCAACGTGCCGGTGGTGGTATCGATGCGGTTGTCGACGCTGGACAGCGAGCCGCGGGCCAGCTGCCGGCGTTCTTCGCGGTCCCAGGTTTCCACCGCCAGTGCCGGTTGCGCCTGCACGGCATCGAGCAGCGCAGGCAGCTCGGGTTCGGGCACCGTGAACAGCACGCTGATCGGCGCGGTCTGCGCCAGCGTCACCAGGCCTTCGGCATCGCTGGCGCGCACCAGGTTGCCCACGTCCAAACGGCGCAGCCCGACGCGGCCACTGACCGGCGCGGTGATGCGGGTGTACTGCAGCTGCAGGCGCGCTTCATCAACAGACGCCTGATCGCTGAGGCGGCGGCCCTGCAGCTGGCGCACCTTGCTCTGCTGGTCGCTCAGTTCCTGCCCGGACACGTAGTTCTGCTTCTGCAGTTCGCGGTAGCGCTGCAGCTGGCGCTCGGCGTTTTCCAGCTCGGCCAGATTCTGCTGCTGGGTACCCTGCGCCTGTGCCAGCTTCACCTCATACGGGCGCGGGTCGATCTGCGCCAGCAGATCGCCGGCCTTCACCTGCTGGCCTTCCTGGAAATGCAGCCGCAGCAGTTCGCCATCCACGCGGCTGCGTACCACCACGCTGTGCAGCGGGGTGACCGTACCGACCGCCTTCAGGCGCAGCACCAGCGGCTCGGCGCTGGCGCGTGCCACGCGTACCGGCACCGTCTTGCCCGGCGCATCGTCGCTGCTGCCGGCACCATTCCGGGGCCACAGCCACCACGCCAGAACGGCGACGAGGGCGATGGCCAGCACCGCCCATAACAGGCGGGCACGACGGAAGCGGGAATTTTCGGCGACAGACATGGGGCATCCTGCGCCCTGCGCGCGCAGGGACATGCGGGCCCGTCGGCGCGTTCACGGCACCACGGGCAGCGGGGAGGGAGTTGTCTGGCGGGGCCGCGGGCGCGGCGTGGCTGGATGCCGTCGCGGCAGCGACGGGGTGACAATGGTAGCCAATCACCCCGGCCAATGCCGCATGACCATGGTCATGCA